>JBKPBQ010000385.1:0-14461 GCA_046726955.1 Acidobacteriota bacterium | reverse complement strand
CGCCGGAGGCGACGTCGCTCCTCCGCCAGGAGCGCGACGCCCTGCGGGACCAGCTCCTCCGGAAGCGCGCCGACTTCGAGAACTACAGAAAGCGCGTCGAGCGCGACAACCAGCAGGCGTCGTTCGAGGCCAAGGCCGCGGTCTTCAAGGACCTCATCCCCACCCTCGACCACCTGGACAGCGCGCTCAAGGCCGACGGCGGCGCCGAGGCCCTGCGCCAGGGTGTGGAGCTGACGCGCCGCGAGCTCCTCGCCCTCCTGGAGAGCCACGGAATGGTGGTCGAGGACCCGACGGGCGCCGCCTTCGACCCCGTGCGCCACCAGGCGCTGCTCCACGAGGCCGTTCCGGGCTTCGAGGACGGCACGGTGGTGGAGGTCTTCCGCAAGGGCTACCGATTCAAGGACCGGCTGCTCCGCCCCGCGCTCGTGAAGGTGGCGAAGGGCGAGGACGAGGAGCCGACGGACACGTCGAACGGTATACACTAGCGAGGATCTGCACATTGGAGATGAGCACGGCCGGCGAGGGCACTCGTGGGTAAGCTGATCGGCATCGATCTCGGCACCACCAACTCGTGCGTGGCCGTCATGGAAGGCGGCGCCCCGCAGGTCATCCCGAACCAGGAGGGCGCGCGGACGACGCCGTCCATCGTCGGCTTCACCGCCAAGGGCGAGCGCCTCGTCGGCCAGATCGCGAAGCGCCAGGCCCTCACCAACCCGAAGAACACGGTCTTCGCGGTGAAGCGCCTCATCGGCCGGAAGTTCGACTCCGTGGAGGTCAACAAAGCCCGGCAGTTCCTCCCCTACCAGCTCGTGCAGGCCCAGAACGGCGACGTGAACGTGCAGATCGAGGAGAAGGTCTACTCCACTCCCGAGATCTCGTCGTTCGTCCTGCAGAAGCTCAAGGCCGCCGCCGAGGACTACCTGGGCGAGCCGGTGGAAGAGGCGATCATCACCGTCCCCGCCTACTTCAACGACCCGCAGCGGCAGGCCACCAAGGACGCCGGCCTCATCGCCGGCCTCAAGGTCTCGCGCATCATCAACGAGCCGACGGCGGCCGCCCTCGCCTACGGGCTCAAGAACGCCAAGGGCCAGCTCGTGGCCGTCTACGACTTGGGCGGGGGTACCTTCGACATCACGATCCTGGAGATGGCGGACGGGCTCTTCCAGGTGAAGGCGACGGGCGGCGACACCTTCCTGGGCGGCGAGGACTTCGACCAGCGGATCATCGACTGGCTCATCTCCGAGTTCCAGCGCGAGGTGGGGATCGACCTCAAGCAGGACCGCATGGCCCTGCAGCGGCTGAAGGAGGCGGCGGAGAAGGCGAAGTGCGAGCTCTCGACGTCGCAGCAGACCGAGATCGTGCTGCCCTTCATCTCCGCCGACGCCTCCGGACCCAAGCACCTCAACACCGTCCTCACGCGGCAGAAGTACGAGTCGCTCACGGACGACCTCCTGGAGAAGACCGAGGAGCCGTGCCGCCGCTGCCTCGCCGACGCGGGGATGCGGGCCGACCAGATCGAGGAGGTCCTGCTCGTGGGCGGGCAGACGCGCGCCCCCAAGGTCGCGGAGATCGTGCGCAAGGTGTTCGGCAGGGAGCCGAACCGCGCCGTCAACCCCGACGAGGGCGTGGCCATGGGCGCGGCCATCCAGACCGGCATCCTCGCGGGCGAGGTCAAGGACCTCGTCCTCCTCGACGTCACGCCGCACACCCTGGGCATCGAGACGAAGGACGGTACTTTCACCTCCCTCATCGACCGCAACAGCACGATCCCCACCCGCAAGGGCCGCGTGTTCACGACCGTCGCCGACAACCAGACGCGCGTGGAGATCCACGTCCTGCAGGGCGAGTCCGACATGGCCGCGTACAACAAGAGCCTGGCCAAGTTCGAGCTCACGAACATCCCGCCCGCCCCCAAGGGCGTCCCCCAGATCGAGGTCTCGTTCGAGATCGACGTCAACGGCATCGTGTCGGTCTCCGCCACCGACCAGGCCACGGGGCGCGCGCAGGGCATGACGATCCACCCCTCGGGCGGCCTGAGCCAGGGCGAGGTCAACCGCCTCGTTGCGGAGACGCGGGCCCGCGAGCAGCAGGAGCGCACGAACAAGGAAGGCGAGGCGGTCAAGCGCCAGCTCGACGGCCTCGTGGGCAACACGATGCGCTCGGTGCAGGCGCTCGAAGGCAAGCTCACGCCCGACGAGCAGGAGCGGATCCTCGCCGCGCTCGAGCGGGCCAAGAAGTCGACCGGCGACGGCAGCCTGGAGACGATGAAGGCGAGCCTCCTCGAGATGGAGAAGGCGGCGACCATCATCGGCCAGGCCATGCTGCGGTCGTGAGGGTGTCCGAGCGAGTGTCCCTGGCGGCCTCGGTCGACGCCACCGGTCGCTGAGATCTTTACGGCCGCATGTCCAAGCGTGACTACTACGAGGTCCTGGGGATCCCCAGGAACGCCTCGGACCAGGAGATCAAGTCCGCCTACCGCAAGCAGGCGCTGAAGTACCATCCCGACCGCAACGCGGGGGACAAGGAGGCCGAGGAGCGCTTCAAGGAAGCGGCGGAGGCCTACGGCGTCCTCGGGGACGCGGACAAGCGGCAGCGCTTCGACACCTTCGGCCACGCGGGGCTCGGCGGCGCGGGCTTCGACCCCACGATCTTCGCCGACTTCGGAGACATCCTCGGCGACTTCTTCGGCTTCGGCGAAATGTTCGGCCGCCGCCGCGGCGGCCCGCGCCGCGGCTCGGACCTGCGGTACAACCTCGAGCTCACGTTCGAGGAGGCCGCGTTCGGCACCGAGGCAAAGGTCCAGATCCCGCGCGCCGAGACGTGCGCGGACTGCGGAGGCTCGGGGGCGGCGCCGGGAACCCAGCCCGCGGCCTGCCCCGCCTGCGGGGGCAGCGGGCAGGTCACGTTCCAGCAGGGCTTCTTCAGCGTGGCCCGCACCTGCGGGCGCTGCCGCGGCGCCGGCCGCATCGTCACTGCCGAATGCAAGCAGTGCCACGGCCAGGGCCGGATCGCGGTCGAGCGCAAGCTCCAGATCAAGATCCCGCCGGGTGTCGACACCGACAGCCAGCTCCGCATCTCCGGTGAAGGCGAGCCCGGCACCGCGGGCGGCCCGCCGGGCGACCTCTACGTCGTCGTCCGCGTGAAGGAGCACGACTTCTTCAAGCGCGACGGCTCGAACCTCTTCTGCGAGATCCCGGTGAGCGTGACCCAGGCCGCGCTGGGTGCTTCCGTCGAGGTGCCGACGCTCGACGGCGGCCGCACGAAGCTCCACGTCCCCGAGGGAACGCAGCCGGGGACGGTCCTCCGCATCCGCCACCAGGGCTTCCCCCACCTCGGCAGCAAGGGCCGCGGCGACCTCCACGTGCTCGTCCGCGTGGTCGTGCCCAAGCACCTCAGCTCCGAGCAGAAGAAGCTGCTGGAGCAGCTCGCCCGCACGCTTCCCATCCCCGACCTCAACGATCGCGACCGGTCGCTGCTCGACCGGATGAAGGACCTGCTCGGCTGAGCCTGCGCGCCTACCGCGTCACGGTGCCCGCGGCCGACGAGGACGTCGCCACCGCCCTCCTGTGGGAAGGCGGGACCCAGGGCATCGAGGTCCAGAGCTCGCCGGAGGGAACCGTCCTCCTCGCCTACTTCTCCGATCCTGCCGACGTCGCGGGCGCGCTGCGGTCGCTTCCCGCGGCCCGCGTGGAGTCCGTGCCCGTGCCCGACGTGGACTGGGTGAAGAACTTCCGGGAAGGATTTCGGGCATTCGATGTCGGGCCGTTCCGGGTCGTGCCCGCCTGGGAGCCGGTTCCCGATTCGGGGCTCGTCCTCCGTGTGGATCCCGCTCGCGCGTTCGGCACCGGCACGCACGAGACGACGCGGCTCTGTCTCGACGCGCTCGCCCGCCTCGCCGGCGAACGCACGTTGGGCCGCGTCCTCGATCTCGGGGCAGGGACGGGCATACTCGCCGTCGCGGCGGCGAGGTTGCGAGCCAGGCGCGTCGCGGCGACGGATCTCGACCTGGAAGCCACGACCTCCATACGCCATCATGCCCGGCTCAACGACGTCGAGATCCTGGTCGTGCAGGCGGACGGCGGACGCGCCTTCAAGCCAGGAATCTTCGACCTGGTGCTCGCCAACCTGACGGCGCCCCTGCTCGTCGAGAGAGCGGGCGAGATCATGGGGCTCGTCGCTGCAGGAGGGCGGCTGGTGTTGTCTGGGCTGCTCGAGACGGAGGCGCGTGACGTGCTGACGACATATCGCGTGTTCCCATTGCTTTCGCGCAGCACTGCCGGGGAGTGGGCTGCGCTCGAACTGGGGAACGCACAATGACGTCGCGATGACGCTTCCCCGCTTCCACGTCCCCGAGGCGGCGCCCGGTGCGCGGGTGAGCCTGCCCGAATGGACCGCGCACCACGCACGCGAGGTCCTCCGACTGCGCTCAGGGGCGGCCGTCCGCATATTCGACGGTGCCGGGCGCGAGTACGAGGCGACGCTCGACTCCGTCACGCGCAAGGGTGTCGACGCACGGCTCGGGCCCGAGGTCGAGGCCCGCGCCGAATCCTGTCTTTACCTCGTCCTCGCGGTCTCGCCGCTCAAGGGCGACCGCATGGAGCTCGTCATCCGCATGGCCACTGAGCTCGGCGTGGCCGAAGTCTGGCCGGTCGTCACCGTGCGCACGGACGCCGCCGCCCGTCCTGCCCTCCGCGGGAGCCGGCACGAGCGCTGGGACCGCGTGGCGAGCGGGGCCGCGGAGCAGTGCGGGCGCGCGGTCGTGCCCGAGGTCGCCCCCACGATGACGTTCGACGAGTGCTTGCGCCGTCCATTCGAGGGACAACGCGTCGTGTTCCTCGAAAGAGGGAACGAGCCGCCGCTCTCCGCGGACGCTCCGCGGCCCGAGCGTCTCCTCGTGCTCGTGGGACCCGCGGGCGGATGGGACCACACCGAGGTCGAGCGCCTCGTCGCCGCCGGCTACCAGCCCGTGAGCCTGGGTCCGCGCATCCTCCGCTCCGAGACCGCCGCGGTCGTCGCCGTCGCGCTCGCGCAGGGGCTGTGGGGCGATTTGCGCTAAATCGCTCTCCGTTCAGGACGGCTGCTATACTCCTCGCGCTTCATGTTCCTCCTGGGACAGACGGTCGGTAAGTACCAGATCCTCTCCAACCTCGGCTCCGGCGGATTCGGAACGGTCTTCCTGGCCCGGGACGTGTGGATCGACAAGAAGGTGGCGATCAAGGTCCCCCACCGCCAGGGCGGGGACTTCGACGACCTGCTCCAGGAGCCGCGGCTCCTCGCCGCGCTCGACCACCAGAACATCGTGGGGATCGTGACCGCGGAGCGCGTGGAGGGCACGTTCTTCATCGTCATGGAGTACGTGAAGGGCGAGAGCCTGGAGGCGGTCCTCGACCGCGAGAAGTCGTTGGACGTGCCTCGCGCGCTGAACTACGGAGTGCAGATCCTGAAGGGCGTCGAGCACGCGCACGACGCGCAGATCCTCCACCGCGACCTCAGGCCCGCCAACGTGCTCATCTCCGAGAGCGGCGTCGTGAAGGTCGCCGACTTCGGCACCTCGCGCCTCCTCGAGAAGGCGCACGCCACGACTGTGATCGGCAGCCCGCCCTACATGGCGCCCGAGCAGTTCGCCGGGCGCGCTGTCCTCGCCTCGGACATCTACTCGGTGGGTGTCATCCTCTACCAGATGCTGACGGGGACGCTCCCCTACTTCAGCCCGAACCCCGCGCAGATCGAGAAGCTCGTCGCCCAGGGACGCGCGACCCCCCCGAAGGCGCGCAATACCCAGGTGCCGCGGGAGATCTCCGACATCGTGATGAAGGCGCTCGCCGCCGAGGTGAGCGAGCGCTACCAGCGGGCGTCCGAGCTGCTCGACGACGTCGCCACGGCCGCCGACATCGACCACAACGCGACCGAGCTCGAGGACATCCGCCGCCGGCTCAAGGCGCGCGAGGTCCCCAAGAAGGGCTTCTGCTGGAATTGCCGGAAACCGCTGCACGCGCGCTCGGACTCCTGCCCTTTCTGCGGCGAGAAGCAGTAGCCCCGTCTCCGGCACCGGATCGCTAACTCCCCGGCCTTCAGAGACTTCGCCCGCGTGAGCGATTGACAGCGCTCGACGCGAACGCTACAATGCCACGATTCGAGCCGTGCGAACCATCGGCCGAGGAAAGAGTCGGGTCATGTCCTTCCCGAAGTCGGAAAAGATCTGGATGAACGGGAAGTTCGTTCCCTGGGACGACGCGAAGATCCACGTCGGCTCGCACGTCATCCATTACGGCTCTGCGGTCTTCGAAGGGATCCGGGCCTACGCCACCCCAGACGGCCCCGCGGTCTTCCGTCTCGACGCGCACACGGAGCGGCTCTACAACTCGGCCAAGATCTACCGCATGGACGTCCCGTACTCGCCCGAGGAGTTCAACGCCGCGCTCTGCGAGACGATCGCCGTCAATCGTCTGGACGCGTGCTACATCCGTCCGATCGTCTACCGCGGCTACGGACAGCTCGGCGTGAACCCGTTCCCGAACCCGGTCGACGTCGCGATCATGGTCTGGGAATGGGGCAAGTATCTGGGCACGGAGTCGATCGAGAAGGGCGTCGACGCCTGCGTGAGCTCCTGGACGCGGCTCGCTCCCAACACGATGCCCACCATGGCCAAGAGCTCCGCGAACTACATGAACTCCCAGCTCATCAAGATGGAGGCGGTGAAGGAAGGCTACTCGGAGGGGATCGCGCTCGACGCGCAGGGCAACCTCTCGGAGGGCAGCGGCGAGAACCTGTTCCTCGTGGTCAAGGGGACGCTCCTCACCCCGCCCCTCATCTCCTCCGTCCTCCCCGGCATCACCCGCGACACGGTCCTCGCGCTGGCGCGGCGGCTCGAGATTCCCGTCCGCGAGCAGGAGATGCCGCGGGAGATGCTGTACCTCGCCGACGAGGTCTTCTTCACCGGAACCGCGGCGGAGATCACGCCCATCCGCTCGATCGACAAGATCACGGTCGGGCGCGGAGTGCGCGGTCCCATCACGGAGGCCCTCCAGAAGGCCTTCTTCGACGTCGTCGAGTGCCGTGTCCCCGACGAGTTCGGCTGGCTGACCTACGTGCGCGATGCTCGGGAGGCGATGGCGCCGGCCCGGAAGACGAGCGCGGTCTAGCCCGAGGCCAGCGAGGCCTCCGGGGCGGAGAAGAGGCGGAGAGGGGAAATGCACATCAACGACCTGTTGAAGATGGCGTCGGAGCGGAAGGCGTCCGACCTGCACCTCAAGGTGGGATCGCACCCCGTGCTGCGCATCAACGGCGAGCTCATCCCCCTCGTGGAGACCAAGCGCCTCATGCAGGAGGACACCATCGCCATGGCGTTCTCCATCATGAGCAACCGCCAGAAGCAGAAGTTCAAGGACAACCTCGAGATCGACATCGCCTACTCCGTGCCCGGCCTCGGCCGCTTCCGCTGCAACGTCTTCCAGCAGAGGGGCACGGTCGGCCTCGTGCTCCGCGTCATCCCCGTCAAGATCATGACCATCCGGGAGCTCGGGCTCCCCGTCGTCCTCGAGAAGATCGCCCAGGAGCAGCGCGGCCTCATCCTCTGCACGGGAACCACGGGATCCGGCAAGTCCACCTCGCTCGCCGCCATGATCGACTACATCAACACCCAGCGCTGCGAGCACATCATCACGATCGAGGACCCGATCGAGTTCCTCCACCGCGACAAGAAGTCGATCGTGAACCAGCGCGAGGTCGAGGTGGACACGAGGAGCTTCGCGGCCGCGCTCCGGAGCGCGCTCCGCCAGGACCCCGACGTCATCCTCGTCGGCGAGATGCGCGACTACGAGACGATCGAGACCGCGATCACGGCGGCGGAGACGGGCCACCTCGTGCTCTCCACCCTCCACACCCTCGACGCCACGGAGACGATCAACCGCATCATCTCCGTCTTCCCGCCCCACCAGCAGAAGCAGATCCGGCTCCAGCTCTCGGGCGTCCTGAAGGCGGTCATGTCCATGCGCCTCGTTCCCCGCGCCGACGGCCACGGCCGCGTGCCCGCGGTGGAGGTGATGATCGCCACCCCGTTCATCCGCGACTGCATCATCAACAAGGACAAGACGAAGCTCATCCACGAGGCGATCGCGGCGGGAGTCTCCCAGTACGGGATGCAGACCTTCGACCAGTCGATCTTCCAGCTCTACAAGAAGGAGCTGATCAGCTACGACGAGGCGCTCCGCCGCGCCAGCAACCCGGACGAGTTCAAGCTCAAGATCCAGGGCATCCAGTCCACCTCCGACATGGCCGCCGAGGAGATGGAGAAGACGATGCAGTCGTTCGACCTGGACAACTGAGCGGCGGACTCCCGCGCACGGCAGGACGTCGAGGTCGAGAATGGCTCAGAAGGCGGTCCCCCAGCCCGAGACGACGGCCTACGCGCGCGCGCTCCGGCGTCTCGCCCGGCGGGACCACTCCGAGGTCGAGCTCACCCGCGCCCTGCGCGAGCGCGGCCACTCCGCCGAGGAGATCGACTCCGCACTGGAGCGCCTGCGCGGGCAGCGCTACCTCGACGACGCGGGGTTCGCGGAGCGCTTCGCGCGGGGCCGGCTGCAGGCCCAGCGGGTGGGACGTCACCGCATCCGCCAGGGATTGCGCCAGCGGGGCGTCGACCGCAACGTCGCGGAGGAGGGGCTGCGCCAGGCGCTCGCGGACGTGCCGGAGCGCGAGGCCCTGGAGGCGGCGGCCAGGGCGTACTGGCGCACGCACGGACGGGACGAGCCGGCCCTGCGGATTCGCAAGCTCTGGGCGTTCCTGCTGCGCCGGGGCTTCCCGGCAGACCTGGTCGGGGACCGCTTGAGGGCGCTCTGGCCTCGTCACGGCTCCGCTCTCGAGGACCTCACGCCCGCCGAGGACTCCGACCTCTCATGAAGACCGCGGACGACATCCGCAGCGCGTTCCTGCGGTACTTCGCGGAGCGCGGGCACCGCGTGGTCAAGAGCTCGTCGCTCGTCCCCGAGGCCGATCCCACGCTGCTCTTCGCGAACGCGGGGATGAACCAGTTCAAGGACGTGTTCCTGGGCAAGGAGAAGCGCGAGTACGTCCGCGCCGCGTCCTCCCAGAAGTGCGTGCGGGCGGGGGGAAAGCACAACGACCTCGAGAACGTGGGGGTGACGGCGCGGCACCACACGTTCTTCGAGATGCTCGGCAACTTCTCGTTCGGGGACTACTTCAAGAAGGACGCGATCGAGTACGCCTGGGAGCTGCTCACCCGCGACTTCGCCCTCCCCAAGGACCGCCTGAAGGTGACGATCTTCGAGGGCGAGACCGGTGTCCCCCGCGATGCGGAGGCCCACGGCTTCTGGCTCGCCCACGTCCCCGCCGACCGCATCGTCGAGCTCGGGGCGAGCGACAACTTCTGGGCGATGGGCGACACCGGACCGTGCGGCCCCTGCTCCGAGATCCACTACTTCCAGGGCGACGCGCTCCCCTGCCCCGAGGAAGCGGCGGGCGGGAAGTGCCGCGGCGTCGAGTGCGAGTGCGACCGCTGGCTCGAGATCTGGAACCTCGTCTTCATGCAGTACAACCGCGACGAGACGGGAAAGCTCGATCCGCTGCCCGCACCGTGCGTGGACACGGGCATGGGGCTCGAGCGCATCGCCGCGGTCGTCCAGGGGAAGCTCTCGAACTACGAAACGGATCTGTTCACCCCGCTCATCCAGGCTATCTCGGAACGGACCGGCCGCCCCTACGGTCGCAACGCCGCGGAGGACATATCGCTGCGCGTCATTGCGGACCACCTGAGGGCGACGACCTTCCTGGTTGGCGACGGCGTCCTTCCCGCCAACGAGGGGCGCGGCTACGTCCTGCGCAAGATCATGCGGCGGGCGATGCTCCACGGGAAGAAGCTGGGGATGCAGGAGCCCTTCCTGTACGCGCTGACGGCGGCCGTGGTCGAACGAATGAAAGGAGCGTACCCGGAGCTCGTCGCGCAAGCCGAGTCCATCGCGCGCGTGACCCGCGTCGAGGAGGATCGGTTCGAGGCTCTGCTCAAGAACGCGATCCCGACCGCCGAGCGCTCCTTCGCGGCCTGGGCGAAGAGCCACGCCGGCCGCCCGTTTCCCGGCGAGGAGGCCTTCCCGCTCTACGACACCTACGGCCTTCCGCTGGACCTCGTCGAGGACCTGGCGCGGGACCGCGGGCTGACCGTCGAGCGAGCCGGCTTCGAACGGGCGCTCGCTCAACAACAGGAACGGGCCCGTCAGTCGAGCAAGATGGGAGCGGTCAAGGGCGACCCCGTCTACATGGAGCTGCTCGAGCAGGGCAAGAGCGACTTCCGCGGCTACGACGCGCTCGTGGTGGACGACGCCCGCGTGCTCGCGGTCCTGAAGAATGGTGCCCTCGCGCGACGGCTCGATGCCGGCGAGGAGGGTCAGATCGTTCTCGACCGGACGCCCTTCTATGCGATGGCGGGCGGCCAGGTGGGCGATCACGGAGTCATCGCAACCGAAGGTTCGGCGGCGGAGGTGACGGACACGACGGCCCCCGTCCCCGGCCTCCACGTCCACCAGGTCCGCGTCACCCGCGGCGGCTTCGAGCCCGGCATGACGGTGCGCGCGAGCGTCGATGCCCACCGCCGGGCGGGGGCGATGCGGCACCACACCTCGACGCACCTGCTCAACGCCGCGCTCCGCGAAACTCTCGGCCCCCACGTCAAGCAGGCGGGGAGCCTCGTGGCTCCGGACCGCCTCCGCTTCGACTTCAGCCACTACGCCGGGGTGAGCCCGCGCGAGCTCCGCCATCTCGAGAACCGCGTCAACTCGGAGATCCTCAAGGGTACCGCCCTGCGCACCCGCGTCATGGACCGCGAGAACGCGCTGGCCGAGGGAGCGCTCGCCTTCTTCGGGGACAAGTACGGGGACGAAGTGCGGGTGGTCGAGGTCCCGGGCTTCTCCAAGGAGTTCTGCGGGGGCACACACGTCCACCAGACGGGCGAGATCGGCCTCTTCCTCGTCACCGCCGAGCAGGGAATCTCCGCGGGGACGCGCCGCGTGGAGGCGATCACGGGCGAGGCGGCGGTCGAGCGGGCCCAGGCCGACCAGGGCATCCTGGAAGAGCTCGAGGAGACGGCGAAAGTCGATCGCCGCGGGCTCGTCGACGAGTACGCGCGGCTGCGCGAGCAGCTCAAGGCGCGGGACCGCGAGATCCAGCAGCTCAAGATGAAGATCGCCACCGGACCGGGAGGCGGCGGGCCCGCCGCCGGCGACCACGACCTCGTGGAGGTGGCGGGAGCGCGGCTCTGGGCCCCGCGCTTCGACGGCCGCGACCGCAAGGCCCACGCCGCGGTGGTGGACGAGTTCCGGAACCGCAACCGCGACCACGGCTTCGCGCTCGTCTCCACCTCGGTGGACGAGGCGGGCGTGCACGTGATCAGCGCGGTCTCGCCGTCGCTCACCGACCGCGTGAAGGCGCCCGAGATCATGAAGCGCCTGGGACTCAAGGGCGGAGGACGTCCGGACTTCGCCCAGGGGGGCGGGGTCGCTCCCGGAGAAGTGGACGCGCTGCGCCGCAAGGCGGGCGAGGTCCTCAGGCAGATGCTCGAGGGGACCGGTGCGGCCTAGCGCGCTCGTCCTCCTCCTGCCCGTGCTCCTCGCCGACGTAACGGACGCGACCGCGCAGATCTACACGCGCCGCAACCAGAACGGCGTCGTCGAGGCCACGAACATCCCCGACGCCCCCAACTACCTGCTCACCTATCCCGGCAAGGGCACGCTCATCCACTCGCGCGGCTTCACCCGCGCCTACAGCGGCGAGTTCGACCACCACATCGACGCCGCCGCCCGCCACCACCTCGTGAGCGCGGACCTCGTGCGCGCGGTGATCGCCGTGGAGTCGGAGTTCGACGCCCTCGCCGTCTCCTCCAAGGGGGCGCAGGGGCTGATGCAACTCATGCCCCACACGGCGCGCCGCTTCGGGGTGGGAGACTCGTTCGACGCCCGCCAGAACATCTTCGGAGGGACGCAGTACCTGCGCTTCCTGCTCGACCTCTTCTCGGGCAACGTCGAGCTCGCGCTCGCCGCCTACAACGCGGGCGAGAACGCGGTGCAGCGCTACCACGGGATCCCGCCCTATCGCGAGACGCGCCAGTACGTGGCGAAGGTGCAGGGGCTCCTCGGCTCCGGCTTCGAGCAGGTGCGGGCGATGTTTTTCGCCCCCAATCCCAAGGCGGCCCCGGCCCCCAAGCCGGCCAAGCCGGTCAAGGTCCAGCCCGCGCGGCCGAGGATCTACTACAAGTGGCGGGACGAGCGCGGGGTGCACGTGGCGGAGACGCCGCCCGCCGAGGGCACCGTCTACTCCATGATCCGCGCGCTCGACTAGCCGAGCCGCCATGCGCGACCCCATCCCCCGCGGACCCTTCGACCAGGGCCTCTTCCTGACCCACTTCAACAAGGGGAAGGAGCTCTACGACGGCCGCAACTACGACGAGGCGGAGCGCGAGCTCGAGGAGGCCTACCTCCTGCGTCCGCGCGACGCGCGCGTCCTGAATCTCCTCGGCCTCATCTACTTCAAGCAGGAGAAGCTCGACAAGGCCGAGGAGGTGTACCGCAAGCTCGTGGCGGAGAGCCCCGACGCGCACACGCTGCACTACAACCTCGGGCTCATCTGCTTCAAGCTGAACCGGATGGAGGACGCGGAGTCCTCGTTCCTGAAGGCGCTCGAGCTCGCCCGCGACAACGCCAAGATCAACTTCTACCTCGGCTCCATCTACGAGCGGATGAACCGCTACAAGGACGCGATCTACCAGTACCGGCAGGCGGGGGCGAGCCTGATGGTGCGCCGCGTCGAGGACAAGATGGCCTCGGGCGGCCCCGAGACGTCGCCGGGAGGTCCCGGCACGAACCCCGCGACCCGTCTGCGCAAGAAGGCCAAGACCGACGACACCGCCGAGTACCCCCAGAAAGAGGTGCACGAGCAGATCCGCCGCATGGCCTCCGACGACGCCCTCGCCCGCGCCGACCAGGCCTCCGCCTTCCCCGGCAAGACGGTGCAGCCGGTCAGCGAGTCGCTCCTCGCGGAGAGCCCGCCCCGCGATCCGGACACGGCGCGCTATCGCGTGCGCGAGGACACGCTGCCCCCGGGGACGAAGAGGCCGCCCGAGATCCAGGCCTACGGCGGCGACGCCGAGCCCACGGCCCCCGACCCGAGCGCGAAGACGCAGCGACGCTCGCCGGAGATCTTCCGCTTTCTCGAGAACAACCTCATGGAGATCGACTTCGCGGGCAAGGTCTTCATCAAGCAGGGCACGATCTACTCCTACAGCGGCAACCTCACGTTCTGGGTCAAGGACAAGCGGCCGGGAGGCCAGCCGCCGCTCGTGATCATCACCGGCACCGGGCGCATCATCCTCACCGACCACGACCGTGAGATCACGTTCATGCAGGTGCACGACGAGACCGTCTACGTCGAGCCCGGCCACCTGCTCGCCTGCGAGGAGGGCCTGACGCCGCGCTACGTCCCGCTTGGCGAGGGCGGGCTCGAGGTCCTGGCCCTCGACGGCCGCGGGATGGTCGCGCTGTCCGTGGCGAGCAAGCCGCTGCCCCTCACCGTCACTCCCGGCCTGCCCGTCTCCGTCCCCGCGGCCTCGGTCATCACGTGGAGCGGGGACCTCAAGCCGAAGCTCGTGGACGACCCGCAGATCCACGCCGTGATGCTGCACGCGGGGCCCCGCGCGGGATCGCTGCTGCGGCTGGAGGGAACGGGACGGATCCTGGTGGAGCAGGCCGTCCCCTGAGACACGACGGGCGGCGCCTCGCAGCGCCGCCCGTGTCCGACGCGGGCCGTCAGCCCCCGCCTATACCCACTTCCGCGCCATCTCCCCGACCACGGGCAGTGCGAACTCCTCGCCCGAGTTGGCCTTGATCAGCATGAGGATGAGGACGGCGAGCAGCCCGACCCCGATCACCATCTGCACGAGCCAGACGAGCATCGAGACCGCGCCCAGCCCGACGACGCCGAGGAGGACCTGGAGCACCGACAGCGCGATCATGGCCGCGAAGCCGGCCGCATGCAGCAGCAGGCTCTGGAAGGCGTTGAAGCGCACGGTGCGGTTCGTCTTCTCCACCACGGCGGCCACGATCGCGAAGATGAAACCGATGCAACAGGGGACGTAGCACAAGAGGCTCGCGACCTTCGGATCCATGCCGAGGTTCGTCGGCCCGGGGGTGGACGATGCCATCGCTCCTCCTTGCGGGCCGGGCGCCCTCTTCTCGCCCTGCTTCGCGGACCCCGCGATGTCCGTTACGGTCGACGCATTATCGAGACCGCGCGCGGGGTTGTCAATGAAACGGCCGGTCGTTTCGCTCTCGGGACGAGCGGACGTGACGGGCGTAACACTCGCGGGATCGTCCGGGACCGAAGAGGCGGCGTCGGCGCTCGTGGCGCCCATCCCCGCGAGCGCCGCCGCGAAGGCTCGCGCGTCGTCCGAGGATACGAG
>JBKPBQ010000384.1:0-18543 GCA_046726955.1 Acidobacteriota bacterium | reverse complement strand
CCACGCGAGATGCGGCGTGAGGCCGGCGATCACACGGGCCCAGTCGCCGCCGTCGAGGACGGCCGAAACCACGAGGTACCCGACGTTCATCAGGCTCACGCAGCCGAAGAGCCAGAGGAAGTACCGCGTGGCGTCGAGCCTTCTCCGGTCGAAAAGGAGCCAGGCGATCCCACCCGTCACGGCGTTGGCGACGGTCCCCGCGGCGGCGAGAGAGCGGCTGCTCGCCGCCGATTGCGTGGCCACCGTGGAGATCGAGACGAGCTCGTAGCCTGACAGACGGCACACGAGAGCGTGGGCTAGTTCGTGGATCGCGTCGGAGCCCGCGTAGGCCACGACGGCGATCGCGATCACCGTGGGAAGGTGGGGATCCCTTCGCGAGGGGACGCTCCCTCCGGGCGAGACGCCGGACACGCCCGGAAGTCTACGATCTCGAGACCGGCTGGCCTAGTTCGCGGCGGCCGCCGCCTCCGCCTGCGCCGTCATCTCGTCCACCACGCGGCCGTCGAAGAGGTGGATCGTGCGGTCCGCGTGACGAGCGAAGCGGGGGTCGTGCGTGACCATGCAGATCGTCGAGCCCGCGCGGTGCAGGTCGCGCAGGAGCGTCATGACCGCGTCGCCGTTCTTGGAGTCGAGGTTTCCCGTGGGCTCGTCGGCGAGCAGGATCGAGGGCGTGCCCACGAGCGCGCGGGCCACGGCCACGCGCTGCTGCTGACCGCCGGACAGCTGGCTCGGCAGGTGCTTCGCGCGGTGGGCCATGCCCACGCGCTCGAGCGCCGAGTTGACGCGCTCCTTGCGCTCCGTCGCCTTCATCCCGCGGTAGGTCAGCGGCAGCTCGACGTTCTCGAACACGGTGAGGTCGCCGATGAGGTTGAAGCTCTGGAAGATGAACCCGATCTCGCGGTTGCGGATGCGCGCCCGCTCCGAGAGGTCGAGCCCCTGCACGGGCTTGCTGTTGAGCGTGTAGGTGCCGTTCGTGGGCGAGTCGAGGAGGCCCAGGATCGACAGCAGCGTCGACTTCCCGCACCCCGACGGCCCCGAGATCGCTACGTACTCGCCCTTCTTGATCTCGAGGTGGATGCCCGAGAGGGCGTGCGTCTCCACCTCGTCGGTGTAGAAGACTTTGGTCAGGCCGTCGAGGTGGATCAAGGCATCGGGGGAAGCGCTCATCGTCTCTCCTCCAGGAGTTCTCAGTTCAGGCGAAGCCGGTCGAAGGCGTCCCAGGCCGAGGTGTCGGACAGCACCACCTGGTCGCCCTCCTTGAGTCCGGACACGACTTCCACCGTGTTCACGGAGGCGCGGCCGAGCTGGACCTTCACCCGCGACGCCTCTACTCCGCCTTCGCCGAGCCGGAAGAGCCCGACGAGGCTCTCCGCCTGCCCCTGAGCGGGGCGTCCGACGTAGAGTACGTCGGCGAGGCGCTCCAGTTCGATCGTTCCGTCCACGGACAGCTCGGGGCGCGAGCCCTTGGGCAGCGGGCCTTCGAGGGCAATGTCGACCGTTACCGTTCCCTGCTGCGCGGAGGGGTCGACGCGGGACACGTGCCCCGCCACCACTCCGTTGCGCGTGTCCACGGACGCCTTCTGGCCGATCTGCACGTCCTTGGCCTGCGTCTCGGCGATCCGCACCACCGCCTTCAGATGACCGGGATGCGCGACGCGCGCGAGGTTCGTCCCCGGCGTCACCCGCGAGCCGACCTCCACGGGCAGAAGCTGCAGCACGCCCTCCATGCCCGCGCGCACCTTGAGGGCGTTGAACTGCTCGCGCCGCAGCCGGGCCAGCGCTTTGGCCTGCTCCACCTGCGCCGCCTGCACCTTGAGCTGTGCCTCGACCGCCTCGCCGCCGATGGAGAGGCGCTCCTGCTCTACGCGGTCGCGGTTCTGCAGCTCGTCCGCGGAGACGCGCGAGGTCTTGACCGTGATGTCGGCGACGAGGCCGTCCCTGCCGAGCTCCGCGTCGGCCTCGGCCCGCATGCGGGCCGAGGCGTAGTCGGCGTGCACGCGCGCCGCCGCCGCCTCCTGGTCGAGGCGCTGGCTCTTGAGCCGCACGGCGAGCTCGGAGTACGCGGCCTCCGCGGCGCGGAGCCGGGACTCCGCTTCGAGCGCCTGCAGCTCGAGCTCGGGGTTGCTGAGCTCCAGGATCACGCTGTCCGGCTTCACCGGTGTCCCGGGCAGGATCACGTGCCGCTCCACGCGTCCTTCGGTCTGGGCGGGGATCCAGCGGACGTCCTCGGGCACGAGGGTGCCGAGGCCGCGCACCTGCCGCAGCATCGGGCCGCGCTTCACCGTGTCGATCCAGACCGTCGATCGCTCCACGCTGGGGGCGGCGGGCTTCAGCCGCGAGAGGCCCAGGGTAATGAGCAGCACCGCGACGACGCCTCCGGCTGTCATTGCGATCCGCTTGATCCGCTTCTGTCGGGCCTGCGAGGGTCGAGCTATGTCCACGATTCCGTCTCCACGGCCTTTCGGAACGAGGCCGCCGAGGGGGGGAGGATCAAGGAGCGTGCCGAGCCTCGCAGACGTGCCAACTGCTTTGACCAGAACGTATTGACCTCCCTCAAGGTTTCCCGGGACCCCGGTGGGGTGTTCGCTTGCGGCACGCGATCGTCCCACAAGCGGTGTGACGCTCGGGGGGTCATCGAGGTTTACCCAGGATAGCCCTCATTTCGTTGATCGTCCCGAGGTAGGCCGGGTCGGGGGCGAGATTTCGGATCTCCCCCGGATCCTGCTCGTGGTCGTAGAGCTCGGGGCCTTCCTCGGGCCACTCGATGAAGCGGAAACGGTCGGTCCGGACGCTCTGGGCCACGAGCCCTCGGCGGTTGGCGCCCACCTTGCGCATCGTGAACGCCGCGCGCTTGCCGGGCGCGTCGGGGCTGCGGAGCACGGGAACGAGGCTCGATCCCCCGAGCCCCTCGACCCTGGGCATCCGGCACAGCTCGAGGAGCGTCGGGTAGATGTCCACGAGCTCCGCGAGCTGCCTCGCGGGCTCGCCCGGACGGACGAGCCCGGGGGCAACGACCACGAGCGGCACGCGCGCCGATTCCTCGAAAAGCGTCATCTTCCCCCAAAGGCCGTGCTCGCCGGCGTGGAACCCGTTGTCGCCGAGGAAGACAACGACCGTGGACCGCCAGAGGTTCAGTTTGTCCATCGCGTCGAGGATGAGGCCGAGCTGCGCGTCCATGAACGCGATGGAGGCGTAGTACGCGGCAAGGGCGTCTTTCTCCTGCGCCGGCGGGATCTCCATGGTCGCCCCGCGCCGGGCGCCGAAGATCGGTCCCGGGTCGCGGACGACGGGGGGCTCGACCTTCTCCTTCGGGAAGGCCGCGAAGTACGTCTCCGGCACGATCCACGGGTCGTGGGGCATCAAGAAGCCCACCGCGATGAAGAACGGCTTGTCGCGCCGCTCGGTGAGGAGCTCGACCGTGCGTCGCGCGGCCCGGCCGTCCGGCTCGTCTTCGTCCTTTCGCGGCGACGGACCCCAGACGGCGCTCGGGCCTTCCTCCGCCGGCGCCTCGTCGTAGGTGTCGATGACGGTCGTCCACCGGAACTCGTCCTCGAAGCGGCTGTGGTTGACCTTGCCGACGCGGGCCGTGAAGTACCCGTTGGCCTCGAAGTGCTCCTGGAGCGGCGTCGCGCCGGAGAGGAGCTCGCGCGGAGGCCGGAGGTTCCCCCAGACCTGCGTCTTCTCCGGCCGCCAGCCCGTGAGCAGCGACGTGCGGCTGGGGCTGCAGAGCGGGTACTGGCAGTACGCGCGGTCGAAGCGGCGGCCGCGGCGGGCCAGCCGCTCCAGGTTCGGCGTGGGCGGCCCTTCGCCGTAGAGGCTGATCCGGAAAGTGAGGTCGTCGGCGAGGATGAGCAGGACGTTCGGATGGGCCGTCCGTGCCGAGCCGGTGCATCCGCCCGCGCCGACGACGGCGAGCACCGGGACGACGAGCCGCGCCAGCCCTCGCATGGGGCTGCGAGTCTAGCAGGGAGAACGGCTTTAGCAGGGTGCTGAAAAAGCAGCCTTCGACATGCGCGCGCGCCGCGCGCTGCGAGAGGACACTTTTCAGCACCCTGCTAGGGAGCGGAGGCGCCGGGTGCTGTCCCCACACCCATCCGGGCCGCGGCCGGAGGCACGGTCGTCCCCAGGAGCTCGGCGAGGCTCCGGGCGAACGTCCGCGCGCAGTCGCGGTCGATGCGGGCCTTCGTCCCGAGGAGGAAGCTCCGGTCCATCGAGTGGTGCATGAGCCCGCTCGAGGTGTGCGGCTCGTCGGGGGCGATCGCGTGCACGACCTCGTGGGCGACCACGCGCGCGAGGGCGAGGCCGAGCTCGTTGGCCTCGCGCGGCGTGACGCGCGCCCGCGGATCGTAGCCGAGCGTGTGGCGCACGTTCGAGAGGAAGACCCAGACGACGCGCGTCCCGTCCTCGGGCCGCGGGACGAGGCCCATCACGTTCCGCGGGGAGCGGGAGCGCATCGGGTCCTGGCCGAGCAGGATCACCGGGACGTCGAGTGTCGTCCCATAACCGAAGTCGGTGCCGGCAATGCCCCGCTCGAAGCGGATGTCGACACCGATGTCCCGGAAGATCCGCCTCACCTCGCGGGACGTCATGTCGAAGGCGGGAGGCAAGACGTCCTTGGGGTCGAACCAGAGGAGGCGCAGCGCGGTCGGGGGGGCGACGGCCGCCGGCGCGGCGGGGAGCGCGGGCGAGGGCTCGGGCTCCGGGAGCGACGGCGCCATCTCCGGGTAGTGGACGTCCGGCCGCTCGGCGCCGCGGGCGCGCGCGGCCGCGAAGGCGAGGACGAGGGCCACCGCTGCTTTCGTCGTCCACCGCGCGCGGCGCCGCAGCGTCTCCGGCCTCTCGCGCTCAAGCCGCTGATCAGAGTGCATGTCGCCAGCACCTCCGCCGCTTTCACTCTCTGACGCGGCCGAGCGGGCAAAGGTTCTGACTTATGTTTTTGAACGAGCGTGCCTAACGCACGCCGGACAACGGCTTGGACGGAGCTACAGAAGCTTGTACGCGCTCACGCCCACGCGGTGCCCGTCGGGGTCGCGGAAGAAGAGTGTCGTCTCCGTGCGGTCGTCGATCGCGACCTGCGCGGCGCGGAGCTTCTCCTCCCAGGGGCGGAGGTCGGCCACGGCGAAGGCGAGGAGGTGGCCGGAGCCCGCCGTCTCGCCGCGGCCGCGGAGCTCGCGCTCGAGCATGAGCAGGGCCTCGCCCGCCTGCAGCCAGACCGCGCGGAGGCCGCGCTCGTCAGTGAGGCGTCGTCGCTCGGGAAGGCCCAGGAGGTCGGAGTAGAACGCGCGGGCCCTCTCGAGGTCGGCCACGCGCAGGGCGAGGTGGTGGATCACCTACTTGACGTAGACGGTCTTCACGTTCACGAACTCGCGGATCCCGAAGTGGGACAGCTCGCGTCCGTATCCGGACTGCTTGATCCCGCCGAAGGGAAGCCGGGGGTCGGACTTCACGAAGCTGTTCACGAAGCAGGACCCCGCGTCGAGGGCCTGGGCGGCCAGGCGCTCGCCACGGGCCACGTCCTTCGTGAAGACGGCCGCCCCGAGCCCGAACGGAGAGTCGTTGGCGATGCGGACCGCGTCCTTTTCGTCGCGGGCGGCGATCACGGCGGCCACGGGGCCGAAGAGCTCCTCGTCGTAGGCGGCCATCCCGGGGCCGACGCCCGCGAGGACGGTCGCCGGGTAGTACGCGCCGGGCCCGCCGGGCACCTCGCCGCCCAGGACGACCTTCGCCCCCGCCGCGACACTTCGGCGCACCTGCTCGTGCAGCTCGTCGCGCAGGTCGTGGCGGGCCTGGGGCCCGATCTCCGTCGCGTCCTGCAGGGGATCGCCCATCGTCCGCGCCTTCATGCGCTCGACGAAGCGCTCGAGGAAGCGATCGTGGACCGACTGGACCACGACGAACCGCTTGGCGGCGATGCAGCTCTGCCCGCCGTTGATGAGGCGCGAGGCCGCGCAGGTCTCCGCCGCCGCCTCGAGGTCCGCGTCCTCGAGGACGACGTAGGGATCGCTCCCTCCGAGCTCGAGCACGCTCTTCTTGAGGAGCGCGCCCGCCCGCGAGGCCACCGCCTGGCCGGCGGGCGTGCTGCCGGTGAGGGTGACCGCCTTCACCTCGGGGGCGTCGACGACCTCGGACACGCGGCCGGAGGGGATGAGGAGCGTGCGGAAGAGCGCGGGGGGAATCCCCGCGTCGTGGAAGATCCGCTCGATCGCGAGCGCGCAGCCGGACACGTTGCCCGCGTGCTTGAGGAGGCCCGCGTTGCCGGCCATGAGCGCGGGAGCGGCGAAGCGGAAGACCTGCCAGAACGGGAAATTCCAAGGCATGACGGCGAGCACGACACCGAGCGGCACGAAGGCCACGTAGCTTTTGGCGGCGTCGGTCGCGACCGCCTCCGGCGAGAGGAAGCGTTCCGCGGTCTCCGCGTAGTAGTCGCAGACCCATGCGCACTTGTCTGTCTCGCCTCGGCCCTGGGCGATCGGCTTGCCCATCTCCACCGTCATGAGCCGGGCGAGCTCCTCGCGGCGCTCGCGGAGGAAAGCGCCCGCCCGCCGCATCGGCGCCGATCGCTCGGCGAACGAAGTCTCGCGCCAGCGGAGGAACGCCGCGTGCGCATCGCGGAGGATGCGCGCGACCTCTTCGCGCCCGGTCTCGGGGTACTCCTGAACGAGGCGGCCGTCGGCGGGATTGACGGAGCGGAGGGCCATGGCTTTCCCGAATCTTAGCCCACGGCTCGCCGCGTTGACGCCGGTGCTATGCTCGGCGCCCCGCCGGGGGGCGGACCCCTTTAGTAAGGAGTGGCGTGGTCGGCCGAAATCCAGACACTTCTTCCGGGGGCCAGAGGGTCCCGCCACCGAGAAATCCTTCGGAATCAGGAGATTGGGCGCTTCCATCGATGGCATGTCCGTTGCACAATCTGAGGCGCAGACAAGCGTCATGATCTGCCCCTCCTGCAGAGCGAAGAACGATGACGGGGCGGAAGCCTGCTTCACCTGCGGGCGCGCCCTCACCGCCCTCACGCAGGGGGCGCTCATCGCCAACCGTTACGAAGTCCAGAAGCCGATCGGCCGCGGCGGGATGGGCATGGTCTACCGCGCCCACGACAAGATGCTGGACGAGATCGTGGCTCTCAAGGTGCTGCGGGCCGAGCTCGCGGGCACGAGCGAGGCGGCCCAGCGCTTCCGCTCCGAGATCAAGCTGGCCCGGAAGGTCTCGCACCGCAACGTCTGCCGCATCTACGAGTACGGCGAGGACGGCGGCGTCCGGTACATCTCGATGGAGTACGTCGAGGGGACCGACCTCAAGCAGATCCTCCGCGAGAGCGGCCTCACCGTCGACGAGGCCTTCGAGGTCTGCATTCAGATCGCGGACGGCCTGCAGGCGATCCACGACGTGGGGATCATCCACCGCGACATGAAGACGCCGAACATCATGCTCCTGCGCGACACGCAGCAGCGGCCGGTGGTGCGCCTCATGGACTTCGGCATCGCGAAGGTCGAGGGGAGCAGCACGGCGAGCGGGCTCACCACCACCGGCCAGATCATGGGCACGCCCGAGTACATGAGCCCCGAGCAGTGCATGGGGGAGAAGATCGACCACCGCTCGGACGTCTACGCGGCGGGCATCGTCACCTACGAGATCTTCATGGGCCAGGTGCCCTACAAGGGCGACTCGGCCGTGGCCACGCTCTTCAAGCACATCCAGGATCCGGTTCCCCCGGACGAGGCCGCCGCCGAAAAAATGCCGCCCTCGCTCGTCCCCGTCATCCGCCACGCGCTGGCCAAGAATCGCGACGCCCGTTTCGCGTCCGCCCACGATCTGGCGGTGGCTCTGCGCGAGGCCCACCGCGAGTTCAAGGCGAACCCCGCGGTCGACGCACCGCGCACGGGCCCGGTACCCGCGACGCCCTCCGCCCCCACGCCGCCTCCGCCGGAGCGGCGGCGCGACACGCGGCTCGACATCTTCGCGAACTTCAAGCTGCGGCGCCTGGACGACCAGGGCGACGTCCTCCAGGAGGAGCGGACGATCGCCGAGAACGTCGGGCGCGGCGGCGCGCGCGTCTGCACGTCCATGGCCTCGCTCGGGGCGGGCGACGTCGTGACGATCGAGGAGGTCGGCGGACCCAACAAGGACAAGCCCTTCACGACCCGGGCCGAGGTCCGTCACTCCTACCTGGGCAAGGACAACATCCGCCGGCTGAACCTCCGCTTCCTGGACCGGCCCGCCCCCAAGCACCTCGTCGTCGAAGAGGACGCTCGGACAAGCCACCGTTAGGCGTCGGCGGCGGAGCTGGCGGCAGGGTAGGGCTACGCCAGGCGAATCACTCGAGAGCCAGGACCGCGACCGACTTGGCGGGCAGCTTCACCTGCAGCGTGCCGCCCTCGAGCTTCGCGCCGTCGAAGGCCCTCGGCTGGACGGTGTTCGGCGCCTCGAACGTGTTGTGCGCGTTCATCGCGGGCGCGGTCAGGACGCGGCCCCGGACGGACTTCGGGGCGAGGCCCGCGAGCTTCACGCTGAGCGTCACGGCTTGTCCGGGGCTGGTGTTGGCGAGCGAGAGGTGAACGGCCGAGCCTCCGGCTGCGCGCGTGGCCGAGGCGCTCAGCATCGGGATCTTCTCCGAGCCGAACGCGTAGTCGGGCGATTGCAGCTCGACCGGCAGGAACGTCCCGCCCTGGTGGACCTTCATCATCTCGAACACCCAGTACGTCGGCGTCCGCAGCATCTTCTCCTTGTCGGTCAGGATCATCGCCTGCAGGACGTTCACAGTCTGCGCGATGTTGGCCATGGAGACGCGATCGGCGTGGCGGTGGAAGATGTGGAAGTTCAACGCCGCCACGAGCGCGTCGCGCAGCGTGTTCTGCTGGTAGAGGAATCCGGGCTCGGTACCGGGCTCGACGTCGTACCAGGTGCCCCACTCGTCCACCACGAGGCCGATCTTCTCGTCGGCGCCCGGCCGGCTCGTGGTCCCGGACTTCGCCGCGGCCTCGGCCTTGTCCATGATCGCGGCGTGCTTCGCGATCAGCTCGTCCATGCGCAGCGTCTTCTGCAGCGTCGAGAACCACTGGTCCTCCCCGAAGCTGGTCGCCGAGCCCTTCGACCTCCAGTTGCCGGTGGGAAGCGTGTAGTAGTGGAGCGACAACCCGTTCATGCGCCTTCCCGCCACGTCCATGAGGATCTCGGTCCACCCGTAATCCTCGGCGTTCGAGCCGGCGGCGATGCGGGAGATCGGCTTGCCGCGGTCGTAGTTCTTGATGAAGGTGTTGTACTTCCGGTACTCGTCGGCGTAGTACTCGGCGCGCATGTTGCCGCCGCAGCCCCACGGCTCGTTGCCGATTCCGAAGTAGGCCACCCGCCACGCCTTCTCGCGGCCGTTCTGGCGGCGGAGGTTCGCCATCGGCGAGATGGCGTCGGAGGTCATGTACTCGACCCACTCCATCATCTCCTGGGGCGTGCCGCTGCCGACGTTGCCCGTGATGTAGGCCTCGGTGCCGAGCTGCTCCACGAGGTCCATGAACTCGTGGGTGCCGAAGCTGTTGTCCTCGACGACGCCGCCCCAGTGCGTGTTGATCATGGACGGGCGCTTGTCGCGCGGCCCGATCCCGTCCTTCCAGTGGTACTCGTCGGCGAAGCAGCCGCCGGGCCAGCGCAGCACGGGGAGGTTCAGCTCCTTCAGCGCCGCCACGACGTCGTTGCGGATGCCGCGCGTGTTGGGAATGGGGGAGCCCGGTCCGACCCAGATCCCCTCGTAGATGCCGCGCCCGAGGTGCTCGGCGAAGTGGCCGTAGACGTTCTTGTTGACGACCGGGCCCGGCTGGTCGGCGCGGAGGACCGCACTGGCCGTGGCGGCGGCCGCGGCCTGTGCGTGGCCGCGAGCAGGCGCAAAGAGTAGACCAAGGACGATCACGAACGCCGCATTCGGCCAGTTGACGGTCTTCATCAGTGCTCCCCTCCCCTTCGGCACGTCTGCAAGCGTGATCATCTCACTGGCCGCCTCGGCTGGACGGGAGCGTCCCCGCGCTCACTCACGGCGTGGGATACTGCACGCGCGAAATCCATGGATCCCGTCTACCGGAGCCCCCGGAACCGCGACGTTCCGCGGGCCAGGGCCGGTGAATTCGCGCCCGTCCCCATCGGACCGCTCCGCGTGTGGCCGCCCGTCGTGCTCGCTCCCATGGCCGGCGTCACGAACCCGCCCTTCCGGACGCTCTGCCGGCGATTCGGGGCCGGGCTCTACGTGAGCGAGATGATCACCGCGCGGGCCCTCGTCGAGGGCAACCGCAAGACGCTCCTCCTCGCGAGCTTCGGCGACGAGGAGAAGACGCGGAGCCTGCAGCTCTACGGCGTCGACCCGCACTACGTGGGCGAAGCGGTGAGGCTCATGGTCGGGGAGGACCGCATCGACCACCTCGACCTGAACTTCGGCTGCCCGGTGCGCAAGGTCACGAGCAAGGGCGGGGGCGCGGCGATTCCCCTGAAGCCGCGGCTGCTTCGCAACATCGTGCGCGCGGCGGTGGCCGCAGCGGGACGCCTCCCCGTGACGATCAAGTTCCGCGTGGGGATCGACGACGAGCACCTCACGTTCCTCGACGCGGGCCGCATCGGCGAGGACGAAGGCTGCGCCGCGGTCGGCCTCCACGCGCGCACCGCCGCCCAGCTCTACGACGGCGAGGCGCGCTGGGAGGCGATCGCGGAGCTGAAGCAGGCCGTCCGGCGCATCCCGGTGCTCGGCAACGGCGACATCTGGGAGGCGGAAGACGCCCTGCGGATGATGCGCACGACGGGCTGCGACGGCGTGATCGTCGGGCGGGGCTGCCTGGGCCGGCCCTGGCTCTTCCGCGACCTCGCCGACGTCTTCGACGGTCGCGAGCCGGAGAACCCTCCGGACTTCGGCGGCGTCGTGGACGTGATGCTGGAACACGCGGGCCTCCTCGTCCGGTGGGCGGGCGAGGTCGCGGCCATGCGCACGTTCCGCAAGCACAGCTCGTGGTACACGAAGGGGTTTCCCGGCGGGGCCGCGCTGCGACAGCGGCTCATGCAGGTGCAGACGCTCGACGAGCTCGCCACCGTCCTCGCGGGCGTCGATCGAAGCCTGCCCTTCCCGCCCGACGCCGTGCGCGTGCCGCGCGGGAAGACGGGAGGCACGCAGAAGGTCGCGCTGCCCGAGGGATACCTCGACCATCTCGACGACGACACGCCCCCCGGAATCCTCGCGGAGCTCGCGGAGTCCGGGGGCTAGCCAAAGGAGTCCTTGCATGAGAGCGGGTCTCGCGCTCGCCGCCTTTTTGTGCCTGACGGGAGCGACGGTCCGGGCGGAAGGACCGGCGCGCAAGCTCAAGGTCTACGTCTCGGTGGACATGGAGGGGATCTCCGGCACCGTCACGTCGGACCAGCTCGGGCCCGAAGCTTTCGAGTACGCGCGTTTCCGCGAGTTCATGACGCGCGAGGCGCTGGCGGCCGTGCAGGCGGCCCGCGAGGCCGGGGCGACGGAGGTCCTCGTCTGCGACAGCCACGGCAACGGCGAGAACCTCCTCGTCGAGCTGTTCCCCCCGGACGTGCGGATCGTTCGGTCCTGGCCCCGCCCGCAGGGAATGATGGCCGGCCTCGACGAGACGTTCGACGCGGCCATGCTCATCGGCTACCACGCCTCCACCGACAACCCGAAGGGCGTCCGCGCCCACACGTTCCGCAGCGCGCTCTACACGCACGTGGGCCTCGACGGCAAGACGATCTCCGAGGGCTCGTTCGCCGCGGCGGTGGCGGGGAGCTACGGCGTGCCGGTGGTGCTCGTCTCGGGTGACGACGTGATGATCGCCGAGCTCCGCGCGCAGACCGGGGGAACGTTCGAGGCGGCGGAGGTCAAGAAGAGCCTGGGCTTCCACTCCGCGAACACCCTTCCTCCCGCGGGCGCACAGGCCCTCATCGCCGCCAAGGCGAAGACGGCGCTCGCGCGGCGCGCGGAGATGAAGCCCTTCCGGCTGGGCAGCGGCCCGTTCGCGCTGGAGCTCTCCTTCAAGCACTACCTCATGGCCGAGGTCGTCTCGTACCTGCCCGGCGTCGAGCGCACGGACGCCCACTCGATCCGCTACCGCCTGCGCGATCTCGGCGAGGTCGCGAACTTCTTCACCTTCCTCGACCACTACGACCAGGAGCTGAAGCCGTAGGCGGCCGCGGATGCCGACGAAGAAATTCGCGATCGACCCTGGAGGCCCCGAGCGCCTCTCCGTTTCCGGGCATGGCAACTTCAAGGATTTCGAGATCGCGTTCGACGACCAGCCCGTCGGATCCCTCGAGGACGCGAAGGCGCTCAAGGAGGGTGGCCGCTTCACGCTCTCGGACGGCTCGACCCTCGAGGTGAAGCTCGCCAGTCCCATGCTCGTGCCGGAGCTGCAGATCGACCGCGACGGCGCGCCCGTGCCCGGGTCGGCGGGGCATCCCGAGACGCGACACCGCAACGCCTACAACATGGTCTTCGTCATTGCCGGGTTCAACGCGGTCATCGGCCTGCTGGGCGTGCTGACGGGCGCTTCGTTCTTCCGCGCCCTGGGCGTGGGCTGGGCGTCGGTCGCCACCGGGATCGTCTACGCGGTGCTCGGCTTCTTCGTGAAGCGGGGGTTGACGATCGCCCCCGGACCCGCCGTGGGACGCGGCGGTGCTCCTCGACGTCGTGGCCCTCGTCGACAATGCCCGTTGGGAGCCCGTGCGGGTCTTCGCCACCACGTTCGTGAACTACGCGGCGCTCCCCGGCGGCGCCTCGACCTCCCGCCTGGAGAACGTCCGGAAGCTGACGCGGCTGCTCCGCGAGAAGAACCCCGCGGTCGCCCTCGATCCGGCGACCACGGCCTTCCTCGACGGCCCCGCTCCCCCGGCCCGCTTCGCCGACCTGACGCAGTTCGCGGAGTATGACAGCAACTACCCCTAGCCGCCTTTCCTAGTCCTCCAGGATCGAGTAGAAAAGCACAGTCAGGTATGGTCGAAAAGCCCCAGGACCTCCGTTTCACCGCACACAAGTGCGAGATCGTCGATGGAGGCCTGCGCGTGACGTCAGCCCAGGGCAAGACACGGGACGTCCTCTGGAGCGAGATGGGCCGGCTCGTCGTGCGCCAGTTCCCTCCCGATCCACCCTGGGACGCGGCCGTGCTCCTCGACCTCGTGGCCCTCACCGACGGCGGCACCCGGTGGGAGCCGGTGCGGATCTTCGTCACCACCTTCGTGAACTACGGCGTGCTGCCCGGCGGCTCGTCCACCTCGCGCATCGAGAACTTCCGCAAGCTGGCGCGGCTCCTGCGGGAGAAGAACCCCGCGCTCGTCCTCGACCCCGAGACGACGGCTTTCGTGGACGGCCAGCCTCCCGCGCGGTTCGGGAACATCGCCCATTTCACCGACTACGACAGCCACTACCAGTAGCCGCCGCGGCCGGTCCGTGGAGGCGAGGAGTGCAATCCGATTCGCGATGCAGGCGCGCTCGGCGGACACCGACCCGGAGACGGAGCGCATGCACTGAGTGCGCAGGTCATTGCGCTCGCGCCCGGCGTCCTCCGGTGGTCGACCGGCATCACCGCCCCCGGTCTAACTGCGGCTCCGCTTCGTCGAGATCCCCTCCGGCTCCGAGCTCGCCGCCGGCGGACACGCCTACCGCGCTCAGTACAAACCCTGACCGCCTCGCTCATTCAAATGGTGTATCCGACGCCAACTCCTGCCGACGTGTTCATATATGTAACTAGCGCTCCCGGACATCGACGCACTATTCCGCGCTGAAGACGGAGTTCCTCGAAAGCGCGCCGCCCGCTCCGCGGTTTTCCATCGCCCGCGAGGACGTCGTGTCTGCAAGCTCGAATGGTTGCGCACGAGAGCAAGGTGTCGGATCGGGAGTGGGCCGCGGCGCTACGCTTCACCCATTCCGGGCTCGGTTCGTCCCGGAATCCCGCGGCTCAGCAGCGCGTCGCCGACTCAATCTGCTGGAAAAGGTCCGCCGCGTCGAACGTCTCGCCCCTCTCGCCAAACACCGATCAGGACGTTGCCTCCCGCAGTCAGCCGCGCTAGTGTTTCGGCGACCCGCTCCCGTCGGCGTTGAGGTCCGGTATCCGCACTCACGAATAGGAGTGGACACCTGTATGGGGTACGAGATCATCCGGACGTCTGTCGTGCTGCTGGTCGCGTTCACAGGTCAGATAGCCCTCGCCAGCGGCCGGGAGGCGTTGGCTCAAGCCTCGCCGACAAGTACCGAGGCAACCGCCAACGCAGCCGCCACCACGATGGAGAACGCGGTCGTCAAGGTGTTCTCGACGGTGATCTATCCCGATTACTACAAGCCGTGGGTGAGGCAGGCCCCGAGCGAGCTGATCGGTAGCGGTGTCATCATCGAGGGCAAGCGAATCCTCACCAACGCCCACCTCGTCCGATACGCCAGCCAGGTCCAGGTTCAGGCGAGTCAGTCCTCGGAGAAGGTCCCGGCTAGCGTTGCGGCGATCGCCGATGACGTCGACCTCGCCGTCTTGCAGCTCGAAGACGAGCGCTTCTTCGAGTCGCGCAACCCGCTGCCTCGCGTCAGCAACCTGCCGCCGCTGAAGGACACCGTGACCGCCTACGGCTATCCAATCGGCGGCAACAGCCTTTCCGTGACGAAGGGAATCGTCTCTCGCATCGAGTTCACGGGCTCGAACCCGTTCGCTGCTGGGCACCTTCAGATCCAAATCGACGCCGCGATCAATCCTGGCAACAGCGGTGGGCCAGCCGCCGTGGACGACAAGATGATCGGGCTCGCCTTCAGCTACGTTCCAAGCGCGCAGAGCATTGGCTACATCATTCCGAGCGAGGAGATCGATATCTTCCTCGAAGACATCATCGATGGGCATTACGACGGGAAGCCGACCCTCCCCGACGAGCTCCAGACTCTCGAAAACCCCGCGCTGCGGGCGCGGCTCAAGCTTCCGAGCTCGGCGGACGGGATGGTCGTGCACAAGATTGCAAAGGGCGGTCCAGCCTATCCACTCAAGAAGTGGGACCTGATCACCAAGATCGGCGACAAGGCGATCGACAACCAAGGCATGATCGGCGCCGGTGCTGGGCTTCGCGTACGGTTCCCTTACGAAATACAGCATTTGGCAAAGGGCGGCCGCGTACCGCTCACGATCGTCCGGGATGGGCGAGAACTCCAGATAGAGCTGCCGGTCGCTCCCGCCCGTCGCACCCTTGTTGCGGACTTGCACGGAGCGTACCCACCCTATTTCGTCTACGGGCCGCTCGTCTTCTCGACGGCGACGATGCCCTTCCTAGGGGGCTTCGTCTCCACTCTTGCTCGTAATCCGATGAACGCCTTCAACCTGATGACCGGACCCCTGATGAAGCGGATGTTTGATGAGCCGGCCTTCGACGGCGAACAACTTGTCGTCGTCTCCTCACCCTTCTTCCCGCACAAGCTCTCTCGAGGATACGGAGACCCCGTCGGTGACGTGGTGGACAGCATCAACGGAACGCACGTCAAGAACTTGGCTCACCTCGTCGAGTTGCTTCGGGACGCGAGCGGCGAGTTCATCGTCATCGAGTTCGAGGGACGAGGTGGCGAAACTCTGGTGTTCCGGAGGCAGGAGATGCTCGCAGGGACGGACGAGATCCTTTCGACCAACGGCGTGCGTAGCCAAGGCTCGCCGGAGATGCTCCAGATCTGGTCTGCGAAGCAGTCCCACTGAAGCGGGTCGGCCCTCGCGCCTCGGTGGCGCCGACCGTATCGCTCAATCTCTATTGATCCACCGCAGGATCTCTGGGAACGTCGGTCTCTTCCCGTACATGAGTATCCCCACGCGATAGATCCGCGCCGCCAGCGAGACCACGACGGCCACCGTGGCCGCGGTCAGCACGACGCCCAGCGCGATCTGCCAGAGTGGAGGGGCGAGGACCGTGACCCGGAGGAACATCAGCAGGGGCGTGAACAGCGGGAAGAGGGAAAGGCCGGTGGCGAGCGCCCCGTCCGGGGACTGCAGGACGATCGGGAAGAACGTCACCGCGAACACGAGGGGCATGAAGACCGGGAAGGCCAGGCTCTGCGCCTCCTGCGTCGTGTTGACGCACGATCCGACGGCGGCGAAGAGCGAGGAATAGAGCGCGTAGCCGAGCAGGAAGAAGACGACGAAGCACACGAGGACGAGCGGCGTCACCTCGGGGAGGCTCGCCCGGGGAAGGTAGGCCGCCGCTCCCGCGGAGGCGAAGAGGAGCGAGAGCGACCACACGAGGAACTGCGTGAGGCCGGCCGCGCCGATCCCGAGGAGCTTGCCCGCGAGGAGCATCGTCGAGGAGACCGACGAGGCGATCACCTCCACCACGCGGCTCGACTTCTCCTCGATCACTCCCGTCATCACGGCTTGTCCCCACATGAGCACGGTCGTGTAGAGGATCATCAGGAGGACGATCGCGAAGACCATGGTCGCGCCGCGGTCCTCGCGCTCGCCGCCCTCCGTGACCCGGATCGTCTTGAGGTCCACCCTCCGGGTGAGGTCGCGGACGCGCGCCGCGTCGAGCCCGGCCGCGCCGAGGCGGAGGCCCACGAGCGCGTCGGACACGGTCGACTCCATCGCCCGCAGGTCCACGGCGTTGCTCACGTTGCGCCCGTAGTAGACGGCCGTCCCGGTCTGGAGGGCGTCCGCGGGCAGGTGGATATAGCCGTCGATCTGCTGCGTCCGCACCGCGTCCTTGAGCCGTCTCTCGCGCTCCTCGAGCGACCCCGTCTCCGAGGGCTGCACCAGGAACCGTTTGGCGCCTTCCCGCTCGCTGCTCGCGAGCGCACCCTCCACCGTGGAGGCGAGGGCGCCCGATTCGTCGAGCACCGCCACCTTGAGCGGCGTGCCCGCGCGCCCGGCGAGGAGGGCGGGGATCACGGTCAGCGCCGTGAGGAGGATCGGCCCCAGGACGGTGGAGATGATGAACGCCTTCGAGCGCACGCGCTCCAGGTACTCGCGCCGCGCCACCACGAGCACGCGGCTCAAGCGACCTCCTGCTCGTGGCCGGTCACGCGCTCCACGAAGATATCGTGCAGGCTGGGCTCCACGATCTCGAACCGGCTCACCCGCAGGCGGGCGGACGCCGCGTGGAGGACGGCCTGGGGATCGGCGCCGTCCTCGAGCCGGATCTCGACGTAGCGGCCGAAGTCCGAGAGCCGCAGCACGCCCGGCAGCGAGGCGAGGAAGCTCCCGTCGCCGTCGAACGCGAGGACGACGGAGTTGCGGCCGTGCTGTGCCTTCACCGCCGCCACCGGACCGTCCAGGATCTTCTCGCCGCGGTTCAAGAGCGCCACCCGGTCGCAGATCCGCTCCACGGTCTCCATCTGGTGGCTGGAGACGACGAGCGTCGTCCCCTTGCGCCGCTGGTCGAGCAGCACCTCGCGCATGAGGTCCATGCCCACGGGATCGAGGCCGCTCATCGGCTCGTCGAGGATCAGGACCTCCGGCTCGTGGAGCACGGTGGCGATGAACTGGGCCTTCTGCTGCATGCCCTTCGAGAGCTCGTTCGTCCGCCGCTCCGCCCACTCCGCGAGGCCGAGGCGCTCCAGCCACGATCCGACACGTACCGCCGCCTCGCGCCGCGAGGTGCCCTTGATCTCGGCGAGGAAGAGCAGCTGCTCGCGGAGGACCATGCGCGGGTAGAGCCCGCGCTCCTCGGGCATGTACCCGATGCGGTCGCGGGCAGCGACGTCCGCGGGACGTCCTCCGATGTCGATCCCGCCCTCGTCGGGGGCGAAGACGTTCATGACCATCCGCAGGGTCGTGGTCTTGCCCGCTCCGTTCGGTCCGAGGAGGCCGAAGACGCTGCCCCGCGGGATCTCGAGGGAGAGATCGCGGACCGCGACGTGCCCGGAGAAAGCCTTGCGCACACCCGTGAGGCGGATCGCGACGTCGGACAGAAGACACCTCCGAGACGCGATTGTATTCGCGGCTTCCCTATACTGGGGCACCCCATGCCCCGCCCCCGGGACACCGCGACGCGCCCCGACGCCGCGCGCGGGATCCTCTTCCTGCTCGTGAGCACTGCCGCCTACGGGACGATGCCCATCCTCGCCAAGGGGGCGTACCGCTACGGGGTCGAAACCGGAGCGCTGCTCTTCTGGCGCTTCCTCGTGGCCACGGCGCTGTTCGCGCTCCTCTCGAGACGGAAGGCGCCCGCTCTGCGGCAGCGAGTCGTGCTCTGGGGGCTGGGCGTCGTGTTCGTGGGGAACGCGCTCACCTACTTCGTGGCTCTCGAAACCGTCCCCGCCACGACCGTGTCCCTGGTCGTCTACACCTACCCGGTGATCGTGATGCTCGAGTCGGCGCTCTTCGGCCTCGAGAGCCTCACCCTGCGCGGCCTCGTCTCCGCGATTCTCGCCGTCACGGGCTGCGCCTTGACCGCGGGGGCGGCGCTCGCCTACGGGCCCGGCGTTTACTACGCGCTCGCCTGCGCGGTCATCTATGCGACCTACATCGTCCTCTCCAGCCGCTTCGCGCGCGACGTGCCGGCGGAGACCGCGGCCCTGCACCTCGCGCAGGCGGCGACGGTGGGGCTTTTCTTCGTGGGATCGGCGCGAGG
>JBKPBQ010000383.1:0-10342 GCA_046726955.1 Acidobacteriota bacterium | reverse complement strand
GTTCACGGGCGTGCTCACGGGCAAGGGACTCGGTTGGGGCGGATCGCTCATCCGCCCCGAAGCGACCGGTTACGGGTGCGTGTACTTCGCCCAGGAGATGCTGTCCACGAGGAAGGAGTCCCTCGAGGGCAAGACGTGCCTCGTGTCCGGCAGCGGCAACGTGTCGCAGTACACCGTGGAGAAGCTCATCGAGCTCGGAGCGCGGGCCGTCACCCTCTCCGACTCCGGCGGCTACGTCTACGACGAGCAGGGGATCGATCGGGAGAAGCTCGCCTTCGTCATGGAGCTCAAGAACGTGCGGCGGGGGCGGATCCAGGAGTACGCCGACCGATTCAAGGGCGTCGTCTATACGCCCCTGGACGCGAGGCTCGACTACAACCCCCTCTGGAACCACAAGGCGCAGTGCGCCTTTCCGAGTGCGACCCAGAACGAGATCGGCGGTCGGGACGCGGCCAACCTGCTCCGGAACGGTGTCTACGTAGTGGGGGAGGGGGCGAACATGCCCACCCAGGTGGACGGGGTCGTGCAGTTCGTGGACGCGGGGATCCTCTACGGCCCGGGCAAGGCCGCCAACGCCGGCGGAGTCGCGGTCTCCGGCCTCGAGATGGCCCAGAACAGCATGCGCTACACGTGGACGCGCGAGGAGGTCGACCACCGGCTCCGCATCATCATGAAGAGCGTCCACGAGGCGTGCGTCGCCACTGCGGAGCGGTTCGGCCGCCTGGGGAACTACGTCGACGGCGCGAACATCGCGGGGTTCCTCAAGGTCGCGGACTCCATGATGGACCAGGGTCTCGTCTAGCGACTCGCTTCGTTCGGGAAGGAGGCCATGAGCACCGCCTCCCGCTCGCTCGGCCGGCAGCGGCGTCACGACTTCCAGGACCTGATGCGCCACCGCATCATGGACGTCCTCCTGGTGTCGACCGCCTACGACAGCTTCATCCTGGAGGAAGCGGGAGAGCTGCAGGAGAGGCTGTTCGGGGAGTTCCGCAACCTCGACCTCCACTACGCCCCCGGCCTCACTACCGTCTCCACGGGCGGGGAGGCGCTCGCCCTCTGCCGGAAGCAGCGTCGATTCAACCTCATCGTCACCACCCCGCACGTCGGGGACATGAACGCGGCCGAGCTCGCCAGGCGAGTGCGCGAGGCCGGCCTCGACGTTCCCGTCGTGCTCCTCGCCTGGGACGCCCGCGAGCTCACGGAGTTCATGGGCCGCGCCGACACCTCGGGCCTGGAGAGGACCTTCCTCTGGCAGGGGGACGCCCGCATCCTCGTCGCAATCGTCAAGTCGGTGGAGGACCGCCGCAACGTGGAGCACGACTCGCGCGCGGTGGGCGTGCAGGTGATCATCCTCGTCGAGGACAGCGTCCGCTACTACTCCTCGTTCCTGCCCGTCATGTACACGGAGCTTCTCCACCACTCACAGCGCGTGATCACCGAGGGCCTGAACCTCTCGCAGAAGATCCTGCGCATGCGTGCCCGCCCCAAGGTCCTCCTCTGCACGACGTTCGAGGAGGCGGAGGCGGCCTTCGCCGCCCACGGCGAGGAGCTGCTGGGGGTCATCTCCGACATCGACTTCCCCCGCGCGGGAGAACGGTCACCCACGGCGGGCGTCGAACTCGCCCGCCTGGTGAAGGCCTCCTACCCTGACGTGCCCCTCATCCTGCAATCGTCGCTGCCGGAGAACGAGGCGCTGGCCACGAGCCTGGGGGCGAACTTCCTCCTGAAGGGCTCGCCGCTCCTCCTTCACGACCTGCGGCGCGTGATCCTGCAGGACTTCGGCTTCGGGGACTTCGTCTTCCGGCGTCCGGACGGAAGCGAAGCCGGGCGGGCCACGGACCTGCGCAGCCTGGAGGCGCGGCTCGCCACCGTCCCGGAGGAAAGCGTCGTATACCACGCCGCGCGCAACCACTTCTCGCGCTGGCTCAAGGCCCGCACCGAGTTCGCGCTCGCCCATCGGCTCCGGCCCCGCAAGCTCTCCGACTACAAGGACGCGGAGGGCCTCCGCCGGAGCCTGATCTCGTCCATCGAGGCCTACCGCCGCGAGCAGAGCCGGGCGGTGGTCGCGGACTTCGACCGCGCCACCTTCGATCCCGAGGGCGATTTCTATCGCATCGGGGGCGGATCGCTGGGAGGCAAGGCCCGCGGGCTCGCCTTCGTCCGGCGGCTGCTGAGCCTCCACCATCTGCGCGACCGCTTCCCGGGTGTCGAGATCACCGTGCCGCCCGCCGTCGTCCTGGGGACGGACGTCTTCGACCGCTTCCTCGAGGACAACGACCTGCGCGACTTCGCCATCCAGTGCGACGACGAGGCGGAGATCGAGCGGCGCTTCCGGAGCGGCCGCTTCCCCGAGGAGCCGGGCCGCGACCTCGCGGCCTTCCTGGAGGCGGCGGCCTGGCCGCTCGCCGTCCGCTCGAGCAGCCTCCTCGAGGACTCCCAGCACCAGCCGTTCACCGGAGTCTACGACACGCTGATGCTGCCCAACGACGCGGCGAGCCCGGTCGAGCGCTGGGAGCAGCTGCTCACCGCCATCCGGCGCGTGTACGCGTCCACGTTCTCGCCGCGGGCGAAGGCCTACCTGCGCGCCACTCCGTACCGGCTGGAGGAGGAGCGGATGGCGGTGGTCCTGCAGCGCGTGGTGGGCGCCGCGCACGGGCCTCGCTTCTATCCCGATTTCGCGGGGGTGGCGCGCTCCCACAACTCCTACCCCGCGCCGCCGCTGGCCGCGGCCGACGGGATCGTGGCCGTCGCCCTCGGGCTCGGCCGGGCGGTGGCGGAAGGAGGAGCCTGCCTGCGCTTCTGCCCGCGCCATCCCCACCATCTGCTCCAGCTCTCCTCGCCCCGCGACGCCCTCGCCGCGTCCCAGCGGGAGTTCTGGGCCCTGCGCATGGGGGCGGGCACGAACGGGGAGATGCGCGAGGAAGCTTTCGGGCTGGACGAGGCGCGGGCGGACGGCACGCTCGCCGCCGTCGCCTCTACCTATTCGCGCGAGAACGACGCGCTCTACGACGGTGTCGCCCGCGACGGGGTGCCCGTCGTGAGCTTCGCCCCCGTCCTCAAGCAGGGCGTCTTCCCCCTGGCCGAGGTGATGGACGCGCTCATGCACGTGGGCGAGCGGGGGATGGGAACGCCGGTGGAGATCGAGTTCGCGGTGAACCTGCACACGCCCCCGGGGAGGCCCCGGGAGTTCGGGTTCCTGCAGATTCGGCCGCTCGCTCTCTCGCGGGAGGCCGAGGAGCTCGTCATCGGCGACGTCCTTCCCGCGACCGTCCTCTGCCGCAGCGCGCGTGTGCTCGGCCACGGGCGCGTCGAGGGTGTGCGCGACCTGGTGGTGGTGGACTTCCAGCGCTTCGATCGCGCGCGGAGCTGGGAGGCGGCCCAGGAAGTCGGACGCCTCAATGCCGAGCTCCTCGGCGCTCGCATTCCCTACCTCCTCATCGGGGTCGGCCGGTGGGGCTCACGGGATCCCTGGCTGGGCATTCCGGTGACGTGGGACCAGGTGGCGGGCGCCACGGCCATCGTGGAGGCGGGGCTCCGGGACCTCCGCGTGACGCCGTCCCAGGGCACGCACTTCTTCCAGAACCTGGCCTCGTTCAACGTCGGGTACTTCACCGTCAACCCCGACGACGGGGACGGATTCGTGGACTGGCCCTGGCTCGACGGCCGCCCGGCCCGGAGCCACGTCGCCCACGTGCGTCACGTGCGCCTGGACCAGCCGGTCCTCGTCTTGATGAACGGCAAGCGGGGAGAGGGTGTGATCCTCAAGCCGGCCTAGCCATCGAACCGGCCCGGGCGCTTTCGGACTGCGAGCCGTGGCGTCGCGCTACCGCGGCGTCTGGCTCTTCACCACCGTCACGGTCGTCGTCGCCGTCCTGACGTTGCCGCTCGCGTCCACCGCCTGATACGTAATGGTGTAGATCCGGCCGCCACCTGTGCCCCTGCGCTCGGCGCGCACCTGGAAGGTGCGGTCGTCGGTCCCGAACGCGGCGCCGACGACGTCCGGCGACGTGTGGCCGGAGCCGTCGGCCAGCGTGCCCTCGTTGCTGGTGACCCGCACGAGCCGGATGTCGGGGCTGTCGTCGCACGCGTCCACCACGTTCACGGCGACGTTGATCGTGACGAGCGTGTGGTCCGGCGCCCAGAGCGTCGCCGGGGACGCCGTGACTGCGAGCTGCGGCGGCGTCGTGTCCACGACCTGGGTCGTGAAGCTCGACGTGTTGTCCGCCGGATTCGGATCGGCACCGGCCCGGAAGTACCCGTTCGAGACGCTCGCCCGGTTCACGATCGCGACCGGGATGCCGGCCGCGCACGTGGTCGTCACATTGATCGAGACCGGCACCTCAACGGTCTCACCTTCGAGGACGCCGTCGTGACGGCAGGCGAGCGTGCCGGTCCCGGTCGCGGTGCAGGCCGGATCGGCGCTCATTAGAGCGGCGCCGGGCGGCAGCATGTCGTGGACGAGGAGCGGCAGCGCCGGGGCGGGGCCCTGATTTTCGGCATGGATCACGTAGTAGAGCTGCACCTGCGAGCCCGCCTCGGAGGGACCCGGGTCGCCGCTCATCGAGACGCCCAGGTCGGTCGTGTTCACCGCCTCGAACTGCTGCCGGAGCTGGCGCTCGTTCGGCTCGTCGATGCCGACGGGATTCACCGGCCCGTCGTCCGAGTTGGCGAACTGCAGGAAGGGAAGCGAGACCCGCGCCCAGTCGTGGTGGCCCGTAAGAGGCCCCGGCGGGTTCGGCAGCGCCGATCGGAAGTCAGTGTTCGTGCAGAGCTCGGGGTTGTTGTTCTTGTCGCTGGTGTCGATGTTCACCGTGAGCCCGGTTCCGGTCTTGTCCCCGTCCCCTTCCCAGTCGATCCGCTGGCCGACCGGAGAAAGACGCTTCAACCGGTTCGCGTCGGTGTACTTGATGAGCGTGTCGGTGTCGGACGGATCGAGCACGAGTGCCGTCTCGTCGAGCGCGTCCTCCGCCAGCGAGGGAAGGGGCGCGCCGCCGCGGGACCCGTTTGGTCGGAGCGGCGGGGAGAAGTCGATGAAGGTCGTCCCGTTCAGGCGCTGGAGCTCCATGTGGTCGTAGTTCATGACGCTCAGGTAGTTCGGCTTGCAGTTGTCGTCGACGTCTCCGCCGTGGTGCAGGTCGAGCGTGTGGCCGATCTCGTGCAGGAGCGTCGAGCCCATGAACTCGTCGTAGTTCCACGTGACGAAGTCGTTGCCGCCGATCTCGCCGCGTCCGCCGGACAGCTGGCACTTGGAGTTCCCGCACTGCACGTCGGCGATGCACAGCTGCCCGGCGTTCGGCCCGCTCTTGCAGCAGTTCGTCGAGACGACGCCGTACCGGAACACCATCGCCCGCCGCGGGTCGAAGTTCGTGGCCTTCGCCGCGTACAGGCCGTACTGGCCTCCGTCGAGCTCGCACACCGGGAGGCTGGCCGGCAGCGCGTTGCCGCCGCCGAGGTTGTCGCCGACGAGCAGGCCGTTCTCGGTGAGCGAGCCCGTGTCGATGTGGAGCGTGATCCCCGGCAGCCCGTCGGGGTTCCGCACGCCGCCCGCGTCGACGGGCGCCCGCGCGAACGCCTCACGCACCTTCTGGATCTCCGCCCGCTTCGGCGGGAAACCCTGCCGCCAGTCGAGCTCGACGAAGAGGTCCTTGTGCCTCGGGTTCGCGCCCAGGGCGGGCAGGTCGAAGTCGACGGTCCCGTTGCCGTCGGTGTCGATCCCGTTGACCTCCCAGTCGTCGAGCAGCCCGTCGCCGTCCGTGTCCTGGCCGGCGTCGATCCGCCAGCACACCTCCGCTCTGCCGCCGGTGACGCAGTTCTCGGGCCACTCGGCGCTGCCCGTCCAGCGACCGTTGTAGGTGAGCTTGAGGTCCACCGTTCGCACCGTGTCGTTGAAGATCGTGTCCTCGTCCACGATCTTGATCTGCACGGGGATCGTCTGCAGGTTGCTGAGGCCGTCGCTCTTGAAGGCGCTGAGCGGAACGTCGGCCTGGAACGTCCAGGGCACGTTCTTGCAACTCGGGTCGGTGATCCCGCCCTCCGAGAAGAACCGGTACGGCAGGATGAAGCCCGCGGCGCCGTCGTTCCGGCACTGGTCGTCGACGTTGTCGAACTTCTGCCCATTGATGGTGACCTCCGCGAAGAGGTCGCCGAGGTTCGGCGGGACCGGGTCGACATCGGCGATCTGGGTGAGCCCCACCACCTTGACGGTGACGGGGACCGTGATCTCCGCGCGCGCCGCGACCGGCGCGACGGAGCTGGCGAGGGCCAGACTGGAGAGGACTTTCCCGAGCCACCGATAGCTGGCTCGGAAGCGGAAGCGGGCCAGGTCGGGCTGCTCGCGCACCACGTTGATGGCCGTGAAAACGCTCGGGATATCGACTCCGCTCACGGGCGCTTGCCCCCGCCCGGCCTCCACCGTTTCTGACATTTGACTTCCTTTCTTTCTGGCTCGTCTCCGCTCCTCGCTCGGATCACGACGTGCGCAGCGAAACCCGCCACCCTGGCGCGCGGCGGTCAGCGAGGTGATGTTCGAACGCAAAAGTCCCAGCGGTCCTTGTGAGGGACCGGTAGGCGTCACCCGGCGTGAACGCCGTCCCGAGGCCGTCCCGGTTGCTCCGAGCCTGACGTCCTGGACGGCTGGAACGAAGACGGGGTGCAACCAAGCCCGAGGTAATCTCGGGCTGCTCTACGAAGGAGGCTGCGCCCCGTGGAGAGAGTTCCACCCTCGGAGAGAACGAAGGAGGCGATGCGCGCGCTCGTCACGGAAGCAATGCGAGGGGACCTGAAGGCCAACGATTCCGGAGCTTGGCGCAACCCGCGGCTGGAGGGAAGAATCCGCGAGCTGGACGGCGTTCGAGGGCTCGCGATCCTGCTCGTCCTCGTCTGGCACTACTTCCTGACCACGACTCACCCGCCGCCGGGGTCGTGGCAACCGTACGCCCTCGCTCCCCTTCGTGTGAGCCTGACCGGCGTCGATCTGTTCTTCGTCCTCTCCGGCTTCCTGATCGGAGGCATCCTCCTGGACGCCAGGGACGCGGGCCGCTACTACCGCACCTTCTATCTCCGCCGCATCCACCGCATCTTTCCCCTCTACTTCGTCTGGTTGGGTCTGTTCTTCGTGGGTCTTCTCTGCGTCGGCCCCGCGGCCCCGCGCGCGCTCCGACTGCTGTTCAACGAGGATGTGCCGCTCTGGTCCTACTGCGTGTTCGTGCAGAACTTCTTCATGTCGTCGCGCCGAGGCTTCGGGGCGGAATGGCTCGGGATCACCTGGTCGCTGGCCATCGAAGAGCAGTTCTACGTGCTCCTTCCCCTCCTGGTCCGGAACCTGACCCGGCGAGGGTTGGTCTGGCTCGCGGCATTCTCGATTCTCTGTGCTCCGGTCGTCCGGCTCCTCCTCCAACGCGCGGGCAACGAGTGGTACGGCCCGTATACCTTGCTGCCGTCGCGCGCGGATGCGCTCGGGTTCGGCGTGCTCGTCGCCGCCGCGTGCCGCCACGAGGCCACGTGGAGGTGGCTCGTCCGCTATCGGAAGTGGCTCTATGCCGCCGTCCTGTTGCTGGGCGGCGGCGTTGTCTTCGTGAGCGTGAGGACGGGCGGCGTCCACATCTTCGGTCTCACCGGGATCGCGGCGTGCTACGCATCGCTGCTGGCGCTCCTGATCGTGGAGCCGACACGAATCGAATCAGGCCTGTTCTCGAGCTATCCCCTGGTCAAGCTGGGAACCGTGGCGTACGGGGTATACCTCTTCCACCAGGGTACGAACGCGCTCCTCCACTTTGCGATGCTCGGAACGAAGCCGAGCATTGCGACCTGGCCATCCCTGGCGGTTACACTCGTCTCCCTGACGGTCGTGTTGGTACTCGCCGGGCTATCGTGGCGTCTCCTCGAAGAGCCGCTGATACGCCGTGCTCATTCGAAATACCGCTACACGACGAAATCCATCGGTGGCTCGCGGCGCAGTGAGCCATCGTAACAGTCGTTGCTGAATCGCTCGACCGCCGGGGAGGCGGCCCGACCCTACGTACCGTCCGTGTCTTGCGTCGCCTAGTTGGACAGCCGCAGGTGCCAGCGGTCCTTCGCGGGGACCTGGTAGACCTCGCCCGGCGTGAGCGCCGTCTCGAGGACCTCCTCGATCGAAGACACGAGGTGGATCTTGAGGTCGGCGCGCACGTTGTCCGGGATGTCCTCCTTGACCGCCTTCTCGTTGCGCTTGGGGAGGATGACCTCCTTCACGCCGAGGCGGTGGGCGGCCAGGACCTTCTCCTTGATGCCGCCCACGGGCAGCACGCGGCCGGAGAGCGTCATCTCGCCCGTCATCGCCACCCGCGGCCGTACCGCCCGCCCGGTGAGGAGCGAGACGATCGCGGTCACGAGCGTGATGCCCGCGGAGGGCCCGTCCTTGGGGATGGCCCCCTCGGGGACGTGCAGGTGCAGGTCTACCCGCTCGAAGAACGAGTCCTCGATGCCGAGCTGCTTGGCGTGCGAGCGCACCCACGTGAGGGCGGCCTGGGCGCTCTCCTTCATGACGTCGCCGAGCTGGCCGGTGAGCGTGAGACCCTTCTTGCCGAACATCTGCGAGGCCTCGATGTAGAGCGTCTCCCCGCCGGCGGCGGTCCAGGAGAGGCCGAGGGCGACGCCCGGGATGAGCGTGCGCTCGTCCATCTCCTCGCGCATGAAGTAGGGCGCGCCCAGGAACTCCTCGACCTTCTCGGGGGTCACCGCCACCGTCTCCAGCGCCCCTTCCGCCTTCCGGCGCGCGACCTTGCGGATGATGCTCGCGATCTCGCGCTCGAGGTTCCGGAGCCCGGCCTCCCGCGTGTACTCGCGGATGAGCTTGATGAGGGCATCGTCGCCGAAGGCCACCTGCTCCGCGGAGAGCCCGTGGTTGTCGAGCTGGCGGGGGATGAGGTGCCGCCGCGCGATGTGGAGCTTGTCCTCCTCCGTGTAGCCGGCGAGGCGGATCACCTCCATGCGGTCGCGCAGCGCCGGGGGCACCGTGTCCAGGATGTTCGCGGTCGTGATGAACAGCACCTCCGAGAGGTCGAAGGGCAAGTCGATGTAGTGGTCCTTGAAGGTGTTGTTCTGCTCGGGGTCCAGCACCTCGAGGAGGGCGGAGGCGGGGTCGCCGCGGAAGTCCGCGCCGATCTTGTCCACCTCGTCGAGGATGAAGACGGGGTTCTTGCTCTCCGCGCGGCGCAGGCCCTGGATGATCTGGCCGGGCAGCGCCCCGATGTAGGTGCGCCGGTGGCCGCGGATCTCGGCCTCGTCGCGCATCCCGCCCAGGCTGATCCGGTGGAACTTGCGCCCGAGGGCGGTGGCGATCGACTTGCCGAGGCTCGTCTTGCCCACGCCGGGAGGGCCCACGAAGCAGAGGATGGGCCCCTTGATGTCCGGCTTCATCTTCCGGACGGCGAGGTACTCGAGGATCCGGTCCTTGACCCTTTCGAGGTCGTAGTGGTCGTTGTCGAGGACCTCCTTCGCCTTGGCGAGGTCGATCTCCGCGTCCGTGCGCTTGCTCCAGGGCAGCGCGACCAGCCAGTCGAGGTAGGTCCGCGTGACCGTGTACTCGGCGGCGGCGGGGGACATGCGGGCGAGCCGCTCCAGCTCGCGCATGGCCTCCTTCTTGGCCTCCTCGGGCATGGCCGCCTTCTCGATCTTCTCCTTGAGCTCGTTGTACTCGCGCTGCTGGTCGTCGCTGTCGCCGAGCTCCTTCTGGATGGCCTTCATCTGCTCGCGGAGGTAGTACTCGCGCTGGTTCTTCTGGAGCTCGCTCTTCACCTGGCTCTGGATCTTGCTGCCGACCTCGAGGACCTCGAGGTCCTTGACGAGGACCTTGTTCACCGCCTCCAGGCGGGTCCGGATGTCGAGCATCTCCAGGAATTCCTGCTTCTGCGAGGTCTTCAGCGAGGTGAGGCTGCCCGCGATGAAGTCGGCGAGGCGCGCCGGCTCCTGGATGTTCGCGGCGAGCGTCGAGAGCTCGTCGGACAGCGTGGGAGAGAGCTCCACCACCCTCTGGAAGAAGCCGAGGGCGTTCTGGGCGAGGGCCCGGATCTCCACCTCCTGCTCCTCCGGCGTCTCCTCGCGGAGCCGCTCCACCTGCGCCTTGAGGAACGGACGGAACTGCGTCACCTGGTCGAGACGGAAGCGCTGGATCCCCTGGACGACGAGCCGGAGCGAGCCGTCGGGGAACTTGAACATCTTGTGGATGTGGGTGAGCGTCCCCATGCGGTGGAGATCGCTCTCCACCGGGTCGTCCACCGCCGGGTCGCGCTGGGTGACGACGCCGATGACCTTGCGCTCGCGGACCGCGTCGTGCACGAGGGCGACCGAGCTCTCCCGGGCCACC
>JBKPBQ010000382.1:0-18270 GCA_046726955.1 Acidobacteriota bacterium | reverse complement strand
GCGCCGCCGCTTCGGCGACGCGGGGCTCGAGGAGCCGCGCGGTATCGGCGGCCCGGCCGGCGAGGACGACCGCGTCCGCGGCGAGGACGGAGCCGTCCTCGAGGACGACCCGATAGCCGGGCTCGTCTTCCGACGCGACCTGCAGGGCGCGCACGGCGACACCGGTGCGGAGATCGGGACCGAGGGAAGTCGCGAGGGCGCACACGAGCTCTTCCATGCCTCCACGGAACGACGTGAGCCTGCCGAACGGCGAGCGGCGCGGCGCCGCGGGGTCCCGCTTCTTCCGGGCTCCGGCGAAGACGCCCCGCAGGAGCCCGCCGTGCTGCGTCTCGAGCTCGTAGAGCCGCGGGAAGCACGCGCGGAGCGAGAGCCGGCGGGGATCGCCGGCGAAGACGCCGGTGACCATCGGCCCGAGGAGGGCCGAGGCAGCCTCGGCTCCCAACCGCCGAGTCGCGAAGGCATCGATCGTCTCGTCTTCCAACGGCCGGGGGCGCGACCAGGGCTCGCGGATGAGCCGCAGCTTGCCCCGCGCCGAGAGAAGCCCGCTGCGCAGGAACGACAGAGGACCGGCGGGAAGCGCCTGGAGGCGTCCCCCGCGGTAGATGAACCGGCGGCGTGCCTCGTCGCGGCTCGGCAGGAGGCGATCGGTGAGGTCCAAAGCCGAAGCGAGCGCGAGCGTCTCGGGGGCATTGTCGAGGAAGCCCTCGGGCCCGCACTCGACGAGGAAGCCGTCCGCCGCCTCGGTGCGGATGGGGCCGCCCGGCCGCACCGCCCGCTCGACCACGGTCACGCTCACTTCCCGCGAGCCGCCCGTCCGCAGCCGGTGCGCCAGAGCGAGCCCCGAGATCCCTCCGCCCACGACCACGACGCGCTTCATGCCGTCTCCTCGGCCTTCGTCTCCACCAGCCGCGCCAGCGACTCGATGAAGACGGGGCTCGTGTTGAGGGCTTCGATGCGGCGGTAGTCCGTGATCCCCGCGCGGCGCGCGCGCTCGGCGAAGAGCATGTCCACCTCGTAGAGCGTCTCGATGTGGTCGGACACGAAGGAGAGCGGGACGACGAGCACCTCCTGCGTCCCCTCGCGGCCGAGCTCGTCGAGCACCTCGTCGGTGCCCGGCCCCGTCCACTTCACCGGCCCCGTGCGCGACTGGTAGCCGAGGACGTGGCGGTGCCCGTTGCCGAGGCGCGCGAGGATGCCCTGCCGCGTCTTCTCGATCTCGTGGACGTAGGGGTCGCCGCGGTCCACGAACTTCTGGGGCAGGGCGTGCGCGCTGAAGAGGAGCACGACCCGCGAGCGGCTCTCCTCCGGGAAGCCGGCGAGGCCACGCCGTACGGAGTCGGTCAGCGCCTCGAGGTAGAGCGGGTCCACGGAGTACGAGGACACGGAGGAGACCGAGAATCCCGCGTCGCGGAAGTGCTCTCGAGCGAGCACGCGCCGCAGCTCGTTCTCCGACGAGCCCGTGGTGGCGCGCGAGTAGTGCGGGTAGAGCGTGAGCGTGACGATCCGCGAGATGCCTTCCTCCTGGAACGCCGCGAGCGCCTCCTCGGTCGAGGGGCCCCAGTAGCGCATCGCGAGGTGGACACGGAAGCGGCCGGGCGCCTCGCGGTTGAGCCGCTCCTCGAGTGCCTGGCCCTGGGCCCGCGTCAGGCGGAGCTGGGGCGATCCCCCGCCGATCAGCGCGTAGTTCGCCCGGACCGCGGGACCGCGCACGAAGGCCACCACCCGCGCGAAGAGCGGCTGGGCGAGAGCGCCGAGCGGCAGCTCGATGATCTCGCGGTCGGAAAAGAGGCGGACGAGGAAGGGCTCGACCTCGGCGAGGGTCTCGGGGCCGCCGAGGTTCAGGAGGAGGACGCCGATCCTGGACGGCACCGCCATCGACTAGACCGTCCGCGAGAAGACCGGCCGCTCTGCGGTCTTGCGGCGCAGGTAGCGGTCGAAGGTCATGCAGACGTTGCGGACGAGGATCCGGCCCCGCGTGGTCACCTGCACGCGGTCGGGTCGCACCTCCACGAGCCCGTCGGCGACGAGCCCGCCCGCCGCCGCGAGCTCCTCGATCTCCGTCGCGAAGTAGCGGGAGAAGTCGATCCCGAAGCGCTGCTCCACTCGCGCGACGTCGAGCCCGAGGTTGCACATGAGCTCGGTGATCACGAAGCGGCGCACCTGGTCGTCGGCGTCGAGCGGGTATCCGCGCTCGACCGGGAAGCGATCGCGGTCGAGCGTCGCGTAGTACGTGCTGAGCTTCTTGGTGTTCTGGGCGAAGGCCCCGCCCACGTCGCCGATGGCGGAGATGCCGGCGCCGACCATGTCCGTCGCGGGACGGGTGGTGTAGCCCATGAAGTTCCGGTGGAGCCGTCCGGCCTCCGCGGCCACCGCCAGCTCGTCGCCGGGGAGCGCGAAGTGATCCATCCCGATCGGCCGGTAGCCGGCGCCGAGGAAGGCCTCCGTGGCGGCGAGGAAGAGCTCGAGCTTGCGCGCCGGCGGCGGCAGGTCCGCGGGGTCGATGTGCCGCTGGTTGCCGCGGATCCAGGGCACGTGCGCGTACGAGTAGACGGCGAGCCGGTCCGGCCGCATCGCCACGACCGTTTCCAGCGTGTGCGCGAAGCCGTCGAGCGTCTGGAAGGGCAGGCCGTAGATGAGGTCCACGTTGATCGACTCGAAGCCCAGCGCGCGCGCCCTCTCGAAGAGCCCGCGGGTGAGCGCCTCGCCCTGGATGCGGTTGACCGCCTCCTGCACGACGGGGTCGAGGTCCTGCACGCCGAGCGAGAGGCGGTTGAACCCGAGCGCACGCAGCCGCTCGAGCTGCTCGTCCGTGGTCACGCGCGGATCGACCTCGATCGCGACCTCCGCGCCCTTCTCCAGGTCGAAGTGCCGGCGCACGACCGCGGCGAGCGTCTCGATCTGCTCGACGCTCAGGTAGGAGGGCGTCCCCCCGCCCCAATGGTGCTGGACGACGTGCCGCCTCTCGCCGAGAGCCTGGGCGAGGAGCGCGATCTCGCGGTGGAGGTAGTCCAGGTAGCGGGCCGCGACCTCGCGCTTCTGCGTGATCACGACCATGCAGCCGCAGAACGAGCAGCGCGCTTCGCAGAACGGCAGGTGGAGGTAGAGCGAGAGCGGCTCTTCGGCGCGCCGCGCGGCGTCCGCGAGCCGCTCGCGATACGCGGCCTCGTCGAAGCCCCCGTGGAACTCCACCGCCGTCGGGTACGACGTGTAGCGCGGTCCCGGCCGGTCGTACTTTCGAAGGAGCTCGGCGGAGAGCGGCGAAGAGACGGCGCTCATTGCAGCGCCCGCACGGACAACGCGTGGACGGTCGTCACCAGACGCTCCGCGTGCTCGGGCGGCGTCTCGGGCAGGATCCCGTGGCCGAGGTTGAAGACGTGGCCGGTCACGGGTGCCTCGTCCAGGACCTGGCCGACGCGCTCTTCCACGAGGGACGGCGACCCTAGGAGGACGGCCGGGTCGAGGTTGCCCTGGAGGGCGAGTCCGGATCCCAGGCGGCGGTGCGCCTCCGCGATGTTGATCCGCCAGTCGAGGCCGATCACCTCCGCCCCCACGCCGCGCAGCGCCTCCAGGTGTCCTGCGGAGTCGCCTCCGTAGTAGATGCGGGGCACGGAGGCGTCGGCCTCGCGCACCGCCTCGAAGACCTGCCGCGCCCAGGGCAGCGCGAAGGTCTCGTAGTCGGCGGGAGAGAGCACACCCGCCCACGTGTCGAAGAGCATCGCGGCCTGGGCTCCCGCCCGCACCTGCTCGACGAGCAGGGACGCGATCGTGGCCGCGCAGGTCTCGAGGAGCCGTTGCGCAGTCTCGGGCTCGGCGAAGAGCATCTGCTTCCACGTGCTCCAGGTCTGCGATCCCCGCCCTTCCACGAGGTAGGCGGCGAGCGTGAACGGGGCGCCCGCGAAGCCGATGAGCGGCACCTTCAGCTCCCGCCGGAGCAGCCGCACCGCCTCCAGCACCTCAGGGAGGGCCTCGCGCGCGTCGGGAGCGCGGAGCGCCTCGACCGCGGCGCGGCTGCGCACCGGGGCGGCGAGGACGGGGGCGGGGTGGAACTCGACGCCGACGCCCATCGCCGGAAGCGGCAGCAGGATGTCCGAGAAGAGGATGGCCGCGTCCACGTCCAGGCGTCGCACCGGCTGGAGCGTGATCTCGCAGGCGATCTCGGGCGTGCGGCAGGCGGCGAGGAAGGAGTGGCGGGCGCGCAGCGCGCGGTACTCGGGCAGGTAGCGCCCGGCCTGACGCATGATCCAGACGGGCGTTTGCTCAACCGCCTCCCGGCGGCAGGCGCGGAGGAAGAGGTCACGCAAAGGCCACCTCCAGGGACGCCGCGGAGGCCGCGACCGTCTTGTCTATGTCGGCCTTCGTGTGGGCGGAGGAAAGGAAGTTCGCCTCGAACTGGGCGGGCGCCACGTAGACGCCGCGCTCCAGCATGGCGTTGAAGAAGCGCGCGAACCGCGAGGTGTCGGAGCGCGCGGCGGAGGGCCAGTCCGAGACCGCGTCCGGCGTGAAGAAGAGCGTCCACATCGATCCCACGCGGGCGACGCGGCAGGGATAGCCCTTGCTGCGGATCACGCTCGCCAGGCCTTTCTCGAGGGCCGAGCCCAGACGCTCGAGCTTCCCGTAGATCCCGGGCGCGGCCTCCAGCGCGCGCAGCGTGGCGAGCCCGGCGGCCATCGCGAGCGGGTTGCCGGAGAGCGTCCCGGCCTGGTAGATCGGGCCGGCGGGAGCGACGCGCGACATGAGCTCCCGCGATCCCGCGTAGGCTCCCACGGGCAGGCCGCCGCCGATGATCTTCCCGAACGTCGTGAGGTCTGGGCGCACGCCGAACAGCTCCTGGGCGCCCCCGAGGCCGAGGCGGAAGCCGGTCATGACCTCGTCGAAGACGAGGAGCGCCCGGTGGCGCGTGCAGAGCGCGCGCAGGCCGGGCAGGAAGTCCGGGCGCGGGGCGACGACGCCCATGTTCCCGACCACGGGCTCCACGAAAACGGCGGCGACCTTTCCGTCGACCGCGGCGAAGCACGCCTCGACGCTCGCGAGGTCGTTGAACTCGGCCACGAGCGTATCGCGGGCCGTGCCCTCGGTGACCCCCGGGCTGTCTGGGAGGCCGAGCGTCGCGACACCGGAGCCCGCCTTGATGAGGAAGGAGTCGCCGTGGCCGTGATAGCAGCCGGCGAACTTGACGATGGCGGCGCGGCCGGTGACGCCGCGGGCGAGGCGCGCCGCCGACATCGTCGCCTCCGTCCCCGAGCTGACCATGCGCACCATCTCCGCCGAGGGGACGAGGCGGGCCACCGTCTCCGCCACCTCCACCTCCAGCCGGCTGGGCGCGCCATAGGTCGTGCCGAGCCGGGCCTGCGCCGTGATCGCCTTCACCACCGCCGGCGCCGCGTGGCCGAGGATGAGCGGACCCCAAGAGAGCACGTAGTCCACGTACTCGACCCCGTCCTCGTCCCACACCCGCGATCCCTTGCCGCGGGCGAGGAAGAGCGGGTCGCCGCCCACCGCGCGGAAGGCGCGCACCGGAGAGTTGACGCCGCCGGGCATCCGCGCGCGCGCCCGCGCGAAGAGGTCCAGGCTCTCCGCCCGCAGGGTCGTCCCGGTCACGCCAGCCATCGCGCCGCCTCCTTGGCGAAGTAGGTGAGGATCACGTCGGCCCCCGCGCGGCGGATCGAGAGCAGCGACTCGAGGGCCACGCGCTTGCCGTCCACCCAGCCCCTCTCCGCCGCCGCCTGCACGAGCGCGTACTCGCCGGAGACGTTGTAGGCGGCCACGGGAACCCCGAAACGCTCCTTCACGCGGTGCACGACGTCGAGGTAGGCGAGCGCGGGCTTCACCATCACGACGTCCGCGCCTTCCTCGAGGTCGAGGGCCACCTCGCGCAGGGCCTCGTCCGCGTTCGCGGGATCCATCTGGTACCCGCGCCGGTCGCCGAAGGCGGGCGCGGATCCCGCCGCCTCCCGGAAGGGACCGTAGAACGCCGAGGCGTACTTGGCCGCGTAGGAGACGACGACCACTTCGCTGCGGCCGGCCTCGTCGAGGGCGCGGCGGATGGCGGCCACGCGTCCGTCCATCATGTCCGAGGGTGCGATCACGTCCGCCCCCGCCTGCGCGAGGACGACCGCGGCCCGGGAGAGGAGCGGCAGCGTCCGGTCGTTGTCCACGTCCATCCGGCCGTCCGGACCCGCGGCGAGTGGGCCGCAGTGGCCGTGGTCGGTGTACTCGCAGAGGCAGACGTCGGCCCAGAGCGACAGCTCCGGGACCTCGTGCTTCACGGCGCGCAGCGCGCGCGGCACGACCCCGTCCTCGTCGAGCGCGCTCCTGCCCTCCGCGTCCTTCGTCTCGGGGATGCCGAAGAGGATCACCCCGGGCACGCCCAGCCGGTAGAGCTCGCGGCACTCGGCGACGATCCCGTCGACGCTCAGCCGCGAGCAGCCGGGCATGGACTCGATGGGCTGCTTGACGCCTTCGCCGGGGCAGACGAACAGCGGCGCCACGAGGTCGTCCACGGAGAGGCGCGTCTCCCGGACGATGCGCCGGAGCGCTTCCGTGCGCCGGAGCCGCCGCGGCCGGTGGGTGGGGTAGCTCATGGACGTCCTCCAGATCCGTTGTCCCGGAGCGCGCGCACGACCGCGTCCGCGAGCCCGGCGGCGGTGCGCGTCTCCGCCTCCGCCGCGGGCGGTGCCCCCAGCTCGCGCAAAGCCTCGCTCGTCGTGGGGCCGACGCTCGCCACCAGAGCGTGCTCCGCGAGGACGCGCAGGCTGTCGGTGCCCAGCGCGCGGGCGAGTCCCGAGGCGCTCGAAGGCGACATGAACGTCACGGCGTCGATCTCGCCCCGCTCGAGCAGGCGCAGGAACGCCCCCGCGGTCGTGGGCTCGGCGGGCAACGTCCGATAGGCAACGACCTCCGTGACGACGGCCCCGCTCGCGCGAAGCGAGTCCGCGAGCTCGCGCCGCGCGCGGTCGGAGCGGGGCCACAGGAAGCGCTTCTCGGCCAGGGCGGAGCCGAGCCGCTCGCGCAGGGCGGAGACGAGGCCTCCCGCTCCGGGGTCCTCGGCCACGAGGTGGGCGCGCACCCCGGCCTGCGCGAGCCGCACGGCGGTCCGCGGTCCAACCGCGGCGACGGCAGGCGTCGCCCGTCTCCGGAGGGCGGCCCAGGCGGGCCGCGAGGACACGACGTCCACGGCGTGCGGGCTCGTCACCACCAGCCAGTCGTGCTCGTTCGCCCGCTCGAGCGCGTCGTCGAGCGGGGCGAGGTCGTCCGGAGGCGCGAAGGCCACGGTGGGCAGCGCGAACACGTCGCAGCCGTGACGGGCGAGGGCGGAGGCGAGCGAGCCGATCCCTTCCTCCGCCCGCGTGACCGCGACGAGGGGAGCGCTCTTCACGCGGTCCCCGCCGGCGACTGCGGGACGGCGCGCCCCACGGCGCGGATGCGGTTCAGCACCTCGCGGGCTCCCTCGGCGATCAGCTGCGCCGCCACACGGTCCCCGACCGCGCACGCGTCCGCCTCCGTCGCCGCCGCGCCCGATCCTGAGGCGCGCACCACCTTCTCTCCGTCGAGATCCGCAACGAGGGCGGACAGCTCGAGCGAGCCCTTGGCGCCGAACACGGCGAGGGCGCCCACCGGTACCTGGCAGCCCCCTTCGAGGCGCGCGAGGAGCGAGCGCTCCGCGCTGACGGCGAGACGCGTGGGCCGGTGGTCGATCCGGGCCAGGAGCTCTCGCCGCTTCGCGTCGCCCTCGCGGACTTCCACGGCGAGGGCTCCCTGTCCGACCGCGGGGAGCATCCGCTCCGGCTCGAACACCTCGACCGCGCGATCGGCCAGCCCCAGACGCAGGAGGCCGGCGAGCGCGAGCACGACGGCCTCGCATTCGCCGCGCACGGCCTTGGCGAGGCGCGTCGCCACGTTCCCGCGGACCTCGACGATTCGCAGGTCCGGCCGCAGCGCGAGGAGCTGGGCGCGCCGCCGCAGCGAGGACGTCCCCACCCGCGCGCCCCGCGGCAGCTCGTGCAGCCACGCGCCCGCCGAGACGAGAGCGTCGCGCGGGTCCTCGCGCTCGAGGACGGCGCCCACCACGAGGCCGGGGGCGAGAGTGGTGGGCAGGTCCTTCAGGCTGTGCACGGCGAGGTCGATGCGGCCGTCCGCGAGCGCTTGCTCGACGTCCTTCGTGAAGAGCCCCTTGTCGCCGATCCGGAAGAGCGCCTCGTCGAGCGCGCGGTCGCCCGGCGTCTTCAGGATCTCCCGCTCGATCCGCAGGCCGGGGTCGAGAGTGCGGAGGCGTCGCTCGACCTCTTCCGCCTGCCACAAGGCGAGCGGGCTCCCGCGGGTCCCGAGGCGCAGCGTCTCAGGCACCGCCGGCCTCCTCGTGCTCGCTCTTCGCTTCGAGATCGAACAGCTCGCGCACGGCGTCGAGCCGGCGGAGGTCCTCGCCGTTGCCGTTGGCGAGCGCCTTGAGCCGCGTCATCGGCGTGTGCAGCAGCTTGTTCACGAGCGACCGCGTGAGCGACTCCACCCGCTCCGCGTCCTCCTTGGAGAACCGGCCGAGGTGGCGGCCGACCTCCGCCGCCCGCACCTCCTCGAAGCGCTCGCGCAGCGCGCGGAGCGTCGGCGTCACCTCGAGGCTGCGCACCCAGTCGAGGAAGGTCGCGAGCTCCTCCTCGACGATCGCCTCCACGCGGGGCACGGCGCGCCGGCGGCGGCCGAGGTTCTCGTCCACGTGGCCGCGCACGGCGTCCACGGTGTGGAGGAAGACGCCGTCGAGGGCGGCAACGCCGGCCTCGACGTTCCGCGGCACCCCGAGGTCCAGCAGGAGAAGCGGCCGTCCCCGTCGGGCGCGCAGCGCTTCGCGCACGGTCTCGCTGCCCAGGAGCGGCCTTCCCGCGCTCGTGGCGAACACCACCACATCGGCGGCGGCCACGGCGGAGGAGAGCGTGTCGAGCGAGATCGCCTCTCCCCCCAGCGCCTGCGCGAGGGCGGCCGCGCGCTCGGGCGTGCGGTTCGCGACGCGCAGAGCGGCGGGCCGGCGCAGCGCGAAGTGCTGGCCGGCGAGCCGCGCCGTCTCCCCCGCCCCCACCACGAGCACCTGGCACTCGGCGAGGTCGCTGAAGACCTTGCCCGCGAGCGCGACCGCCGCCGAGGCGACGGAGACCGTTCCCGCCCCGATCTCCGTCTCGGTGCGCGCGCGCTTTCCCGCGCGGAGCGCCGTCGTAAGGAGACGGTCGAGGAGGGTACCGGAGGCGCTCTCCGCGACCGCGGCGGCCAACGCGTCCTTCACCTGGCCGAGGATTTCCGCCTCGCCCAGCACCATCGAGTCGAGGCCCGCGGCCACCCGGAGAAGGTGCCGCGCCGCGTCCCCGTCGGCGAGCGTGTAGCGCTCGGGACCGGGGGCGAGGAGGTCGGTGCCCTTGGCACGTTGCACGAGCGCGCGCACCGCGGCCTCGGCGGCGCCGCCATCCGCGGCGACCACGTAGAACTCCGTCCGGTTGCAGGTGGAGAGGACGAGCGACTCGCGCAGCGTCTCGTGGCCGCGGGCGTGGCGCAGCGCTTCCCGGACCTCGTCCGCGCCGAGCGCGAGGTCGTGGCGCAAGTCGATCCCGGCCGTGCGGTGGCTCGCGCCGATCAGGTGCAGGCCGCTCATCACGCGAACCAGTGGAAGGAGGGGAGGAAGAGCCGCACCGCGGCCATGGAGACGACCATGAGCCCGAAGCCCACGAGCGAGACGACGATCGTGCGCCGCCCGGGCCAGCCCTGGCGGTGGTGGAGGAAGAGACCGCCGGCGTAGACCGCCCACACGGCGAACGTCAGCAGCACCTTGGGATCGCGCCCAAAGGCCGGGTAGCGCCCCGCCGCCCACAGAGCACCCACCACGATCGTGGCGCTCAGGAAGGCGAGGCCGAGTATCCACGCGCGCAGGCTCATGCGGGCGAGGACGTCGAGAGGCGGCAGGCGCCTGTAGACGATACCGAAGCGGCTGGCCTTGAGCTCGTGGTGCAGGAGCAGGAAGAGGACACCGTAGACTGCGGACACCGCGAAGGCGGTGTACCCGAGGACCGCGGCCGACGTGTGGAGCGCGAAGAGCGGGCTCCGGAGGACGGCGGGAAACGTCTCGATCGGCGAGACGAAGGCGGAGGAGACGGTCTGGAAGGCGAGCACGAACGCGATGACGAAGGTCCCGGTGGTCGCGATGCCGCTCCGCGCCTCGACGTAGAGGTAGACGACGGCGAGGCCGAAGGCGACCGACGTGAGCACCTCGGAGAGCGAGGCGAGCGGGACGTGGCCGTAGTCGAAGGTGCGCAGGGCGAGGTACGCCGCGTGGAGGACGACCGCCGACTGCAGCAGCACCCTCCCCACGCGCGACGCCGCCGGGTCCTCGCGCACGAAGTCTGCGAGGTAGGCAAGGACGCTCAGCGCGTAGGCGATCGGCAGGAGCGTGTTGAGGAGGCGAATGGCCGCGTCCACGAAAGTCTCCGTCGGATGAAGGGATCCTTGCTGTCCGGACCCCGGGCCCGCTGTCGAGCTACTTCGGGCGTCTCACGAAAGGACGACCGGAAAGCCCTGGAGAAGCCGGTTCGTCAGGAGAAGGCGGGAGGGGCCCGACAGCCCCGACCGGTGCGGCCGGGGGCGAGGAGACGGCCGCTCGAGAACGATCGAGCGAGCCCTTCGGGGGTCGCGGGCGCGAGCAGCGGACGCGGGCGAAGGGCGGCGACGAGCAGGAACGCGCTGGCCGTGACCAGGGACATCACGCCCGGGATCACGAGGACGAGGGCCTCGGGTGCCGTGGTGGCTTGCGCCTCCGCGGCGAGCCGGCCGAAGTCGCTGTTTCCGTGCAGGAGGAGCGCCACCGTCCAGAGCGCGAGGGCCTTGCGGCCGCGCAGAAGCGGCAGTCCCAGGCGGCGGAGCCACAGGAGCGCCCCCACGACACCGAGCCCCGCCAGCCAGCGGAGGAGGACGTGGGGGTCGAGCGCGCTCTGATCCGCCAGGCGGCGCCCCGCCAGCCAGGCGTGGAAGAGCACGAGCGCGGCGAGAACGGCTCCGGTGCCGTACCGGAGCGCCAGGCTCGTTGCGTCCGTGCGCATCGACCGCATCGAATGAAACGATAGACCCGAAGCGTCCGGGCGTCAATGAGTCATTTGACGGGGATGGCGGCCCTGGCCGGAGAGCCCGCCTGCCCAGAACGGGTGATGTATGCTCCGCCCCCGTGGCCGAGCCGACGAACGCACCCATCCCCGCGCCTACGGACGCGCTGAGCATCGCGCGCCAGCTCGGCCCGGCCCTCATCCTCACCGCGATCATCGTCGGCTCCGGCGAGCTCATCGTCACCCCGAAGCTCGGGGCGAGCATCGGCTTCGAGCTGCTCTGGTTCATCGTCCTCGGCTGCCTGATCAAGGTCTTCGTGCAGGTGGAGCTCGGCCGCCACGCCGTCGCGCACGGGGTCACGACGCTCGCCGCCCTCGACTCGCTCCCCGGCCCGCGGCTCCGCGTGTCGTGGGTGGTCTGGCTCTGGCTCCTGATGTACCTCTCGCTCGTCTTCCAGGTGGCGGGGATGGTGGGCGGGATCGCCAGCATCTTCTCCCTCGGCGGGCTCCCTCTCCCCGTCCCCGCGATCGCGGTGATCGTGGGAGCGGCCACGGCGACGCTGCTCGTGGTCGGCCGCTACCGGCTGGTGGAGGCGGTGTCCACGTTCCTGGTGGCCGCGTTCACCGTCACGACCGTGATCGCGGTGATCGCGCTCCAGGCCACACCGTACGCGGTCACCTCCGAGCAGCTCGCGCTGGGCTTCCGCTTCCACCTTCCGCCGTCCTTCAACACCGCCTTCGCGGCCTTCGGCATCATCGGGGTGGGCGCCGCCGAGCTCATCTACTACCCGTACTGGTGCCTGGAGAAGGGATACGCGCGGCGGGTCGGGCCGAAGGACGGCTCTCCGGCCTGGACGGATCGGGCGCGCGGCTGGCTCCGCGTGATGAAGTTCGACGCCAGCCTCTCCTTCGTCCTCTACACGACGGTCACGCTCGCCTTCTACGTGCTGGGGGCCGCGATCCTGCACGCGAAGGGCCTCGTCGTCGAGGACCGCAACATGATCGAGACGCTCTCGCACATGTACCGGGAGACGTTCGGGCAGTGGAGCCTGTGGGTCTTCCTCGTGGGAGCCTTCGCCGTCCTCTACTCGACGGTCTTCGGCGCCACGGCCTCGAACGCGCGCCTCTTCGCGGACGCGCTCGCCGTCTTCGGCTTCCGGCGCTACGAGAGCGCGGAGGCGAAGGCGCGCATGGTGCGCCTCGCTTCCGTCCTGCTGCCCGTCGCCTTCACCACGGTCTTCCTCGTGTTCGGCAACCCCGTCTCGCTCGTCTTCGTGGGAGCGGTGGGCCAGGGGCTGATGCTTCCCTTCCTCGCCTACGCCGCGCTCTACTTCCACTGGTTCGAGACCGATCCCGCGCTGCGGCCGAGCCTGGCGTGGAGCGCCGCCCTCGTCCTCTCGGCGCTCGCGATCTCCGCGGCGGGCCTCTACCAGGTGCTCCAGCAGCTCGGCCTCCTGCGCTGATCGGCGCGAACCCCGCCGTGCTACGCTCAGGAGTACCGTGAGCACCGCAACCACCGCCCCGCCCCTGACCCTGCGCCTCCACCCCGGCGACAGCGTCGTCATCGCCCGGGCCGAGCTCGCTCCGGGCATGACCTTGCCCGGAGAGGGGACGACGGTCCGCGACGCGATCCCGCTCGGCCACAAGGTCGCGACGCGGGCGATCGCGAGTGGAGAGGCGGTCCGGCGCTACGGGCAGATCATCGGCTTCGCCACCCGCGACATCGCCCCCGGCGAGCACGTGCACACCCAGAACATGGCCATGGGCGAGTTCCAGCGCGACTACGCGTTCTCGACGCTCGCCGTGCCCACCGCCTACGCGGAAGCGCCCGCGACGTTCGAGGGGATCGTCCGCGAGAACGGCCAGGTGGCCACCCGCAACTACATCGGCCTCCTCACCTCCGTGAACTGCTCGGCCACGGTGTCGGGGTACATCGCCGATGCCTTCAAGAAGCGGCCGTTCTCGCGCGGCGACGACCCGCTCGCCGATTACCCGAACGTGGACGGAGTCGTGGCCCTCGCGCACAAGACGGGCTGCGGGATGGCGGGCGACGGCGAGGGCATGGACGTGCTGCGCCGGACGATCGGCGGCTACTCGCGCCACCCGAACTTCGCGGCGGTGATCATGGTGGGGCTCGGCTGCGAGGCCAACCAGATCGCCCAGATCGCGGAGACGCAGAGCCTGAAGCTGGGCTTCAAGCTGCGGGCCATGACCATCCAGGACACCGGCGGCACCGCGAAGACCGTGGCTCGCGGCATCGAGGCGGTGAAGGAGATGCTGCCGGAGGCGAACCGGGTACGCCGCCAGACGCTACCGGCCTCGCACATCACGGTGGGCCTGCAGTGCGGCGGCTCCGACGGCTACTCCGGCATCACCGCCAACCCCGCGCTCGGCGTCGCCTCCGACCTGCTCGTCCGCAACGGGGGAACGGTCATCCTCTCCGAGAGCCCGGAGACGTACGGGGCGGAGCACCTCCTGACGCGGCGCGCGGTGAGCCGGGAGGTGGGAGAGAGGTTGCTGCGGCTCTTCGACTGGTGGAAGGACTACACGGCGCGCAACGGCGGCCACCTCGACCACAACCCGTCCTTCGGCAACAAGGCCGGAGGCATCACGACGATCCTCGAGAAGTCGCTGGGAGCCATGGCCAAGGCCGGTTCCACCAACCTCGTGGACGTCTACCGCTACGCGGAAGCGGTGCGCGCGAAGGGCTTCGTCTTCATGGACACGCCGGGCTTCGACCCCGTCTCCGCGACGGGGCAGGTGGCGGGGGGAGCGAACCTCGTCTGCTTCACCACGGGCCGCGGGTCCGTCTTCGGGTGCGTGCCCGCGCCCTCGATCAAGCTCGCCACGAACACGCCGCTCTACCGCCGCATGACCGACGACATGGACGTCAACTGCGGCGGGATCGCGGACGGCGAGGAGACGGTGGAGGCCTGCGGCCGGAGGGTGTTCGACCTCATGCTGCGCGTGGCCTCCGGCGAGAAGTCGAAGAGCGAGGCCCTCGGCTTCGGCGAGGCCGAGTTCGCGCCCTGGACGCTGGGCGCGGTGATGTAGCTTCCGGCCTTCGAGCCGATTTCCGCCCCCGCGTCAGGAGCCGTGCGCCGTCGGCGCGGCGCCGATCAGCCCCGCCGCGATGTTGATGGACAGCGCGAGGAGCGTCGTGTTGAACACGAACGCGATCACCCCGTGCGCGAGGGCGAGCCGGCGCATGCCGCTGGACGCGATCTCGACATCCGCGGTCTGGGACGTCGTGCCGATCACGAACGAGAAATAGAGGAAGTCCATGTAGTCGGGAGGATCCCGGCCCGGGAAGGCCAGGCACGCGTGGCGACCGGGGGCGTCCACGTAGAACTCGTGGGCGTAGTGCAAGGCGAACGCGGTGTGGACGAACGCCCAGGAAAGGAAGATCGTCACGCCCGCGAGGACGAGCGCCACGATCTTCTCATAGCCCTCGAGGCGGCTCGCCCGGGCCAGCTCGGAGACGATCGCGCCGAGGCTGGCGAGGGTGGCGGCCACGGAGAGAACGAGGACCGTGAACGCGCCGTCGTCCTGCTCGGGCGCCCGCCGGCGCATCTCCTCGACGCCACGCACGAGCATCATGTGCCAGGCGAGGACGAGGTAGAGACCGACGCCCACGTCCCACGCGAGGATCGCCGGTTTCGCCGGCAAGTCGGGCCGGCGGGACAGCGCGAGAAACGTCGCGAGCCCCAGCACGGTCGAGACGGCGAGCCGCGGACGCACGAGGGCCTGTTTGACCACGGTCTTCGGCAGCCTCGCCACCCGCTTCCGCCTTGACATTTCGCCTCCCCGGTGCGGAGAGAGTAGCAGCAGCGTCGACCCTGTGCCCACCAGCGCGGCGCGGTCCGCCGCGGCGTAGAATGCGGCGGGCTCTGCCGGGGGGCACGCCATGCGCAGGGACTTCTTCCTCGACAACGACTCGGGCGGGCTGAGCGTCCTCGCGGGGGCGAGAGTTCCCGAGATGATCGCCGACGCCCGCGAGAACGACAGCGTCTTCATGGAGAGCCGGGGGGCGCTGCTCCTCGAGCTCTACGGCGACGACTCCATGCCCGTGCGCGTGGTGGCGGACGAGCCGCTCACCGCCGACGAGCAGGCGCAGTGGGTGGGCTGCGTGCGCTGGCAGATCGACGTTCCGGACGGGCGCATCCTGGTGGCCGGAGGCTTCGACCCCGACGTCCTCGCCGACTGGCTCGAGAAGAACGGACCCGACGGCGACGGGTACGGTGTCGCGGTGGTGAAGGTGCCGGCCGGGACGTGGCGAGCCGACCTCTACGCCCACGTGGGCTCGATGAACGGCCGCCAGCTCGTCGGCGAGACCGCGGGCGCGTGGTTCCGGCGCGACCACCCCGGCCGTCCCTTCCCGCTGTGGCTGGTGCGCATCCTCCGCTTCTCCGGCGACGAGGACCCCGGCCACGAGGAGGAGTGGCGGCGACCCGACGAGAAGATCCGCTCCGGCGAGATCCCGGTGGACCTCGGGACGCGCGGGTTCGTCGGCTTCCTCCTGCACCTCCACCGGGACGAGTCGGCGCCGCTCAGCCCGGCCCCGGAAGGCGGATGGTTCGCGCTCGACACGGGCGCGCGGACTCCCGAGGTCTGCCCGACCGGGCTCGCTTCGACGGTCGAGGACCGCGAGCTGGTCCACATCGCGAAGAGCATCCTCCAGGAGAAGGCCCCGCAGGCGCCGCCGCCCCTCGCGCAGGAGCCGATGCGCGTGCTCGAAGGATGGCCGGGCGAGCCGCTCGCCGCCCTCGAGACTCCGGTCGAGCTGAACGTCAAGCTGATCATCGAGGCCTATCTCCTGGGCCTCCTCGCCTCGGACGGCGGGCTCGCGGCCGAGCTCCGCATCGGGAGCGCTGCCGGGTGGGCTCCGTCGCCGCCCCAGCACGACTGGGTCGCCCTTCCCCACGACGGCGGCTTTCGCGCCGGACCTCCTCCCACGATCGGCGGGTGGGGAATGCTGTCGGCACTCGTCATGGCCGGACAGCACATCGAAGAGCTCCCCGACGGCGCGCGGCTCGAGCTCGCCACGCGCAACCTCGACGATACGGCGGCGATTCCCGGCCGCCTCTGGTTCGCGGGGACCGTCCACGGTGGGAAATGGCGCATCACCCACGCGAGCCCGCGCGTGGCCGCGGCCGCGCTGCGCGACGCGCTCGCCTTCGCCCACGACCTCTTCCTCGACGACTGCGTGACCGTGCGCGGTGAGGAGGAGCGCGCCCTCATCGCGGACGAGCTCCGGAAGATCGCCTTCCTGCTGGACACGAAGCCGCAGTGGAAGGGCGACACTCTCTCGATGGCGCGCGAGCAGGAGCGCGTCCGTTGCATGGTCGCGAGCCCGCTCTTCCGCCGCCGCTACGCGAACGCGTGGCCCATGCCGGAGCCCGACGAGGACGACGAGGACTGAGCGCCCGCGAAAGGCGCGGAGGGCTCTCCGTGCCCGCCCCTCGTCGACTCCCTTGACGGTGGAGAGGGCGGTAAGTAAGAATCGGAATAGTAGGAGTACGACATGCGCGTCACCGCCAAAGGGCAGGTCACGATTCCCATCGAGATCAGGCAGCGCCTCGGTCTGCTTCCGGACACGGAGGTCGAGTTCGAGGTCGTTGGCGGCGCGGTGCGCATCCGACGAGCGGCTCGCGGGCCGAGCCGGGGCCGCGCTCTCGTGGCGCGCCTGCGCGGGCGAGCCACCACGAAGATGAGCACCGACGAGATCCTGGCACTGACCCGGGGGTAGACGACAGCCGCGGTGACGGAAATCCTCGTCGACAGCAACGTGCTCCTGGACGTGCTGACCGCGGACGAGCATTTCTACCCCTGGTCGTCAGCCGCCCTCTCGCGGGCCGCCGACGAGGCGGTCCTCGTCGTCAATCCGATCGTCTATGCAGAGGTGTCCGTGGGCTTCTCGCGTATCGAGGATCTCGATGAGGCGCTGCCCCCTGAGTACTTTCGTCGGGACGCTCTCCCGTGGGCGGCGGGATTCCTGGCCGGCAAGAGCTTCGCCACCTACCGTCGTCGGGGCGGCTCGCGAGTCTCTCCGCTTCCCGACTTCTACATTGGCGCTCACGCCCTCGTCGCCGGCATGGCGCTGCTGACACGAGATCCCGCTCGATATCGAACCTACTTTCCGAGACTCCGCCTCATCGGTCCGTAGATAGCGGCGCGGCTACCGGGCCGGCCCCACGGCCACCAGGTGGTCGTCGGTGCGAAGGAAGATGCGGCCGCCGGCGAGGGCCGGGCTCGCCGCGCTGCGCTCACCGATCGCGTTGCGGGCGAGCACGCGCGGCTCGCGGCCCGCCTGCAGCACGATCGTCTCGCCGGTCTCGCTCACGAGGTAGACGCGGCCCTCGGCGGCGACCGGGGAGGCCGTGAAGATCCCCTCGATGCGGTCCTGCCACGCCTTCTCGCCAGTCTTCGCGTCGACGCAGGTCACGATGCCGGAGTCGCTCGCCATGTAGAGGAGACCGTCGTAGTAGAGGAGCGAGGAGATGTAGGGCGCGCCGGTGGGGACGCTCCAGAGCACCTGGCTCTGGGAGACGTCGCCGTGGCCGCCCGTGCGCACCGCGAAGAACGGGCCGCTCCTGTACCCGCGGCTCGCGTAGAGGACGCCGTCGTGGAAAGTGGGCACGGGGACCGCGAAGCGGTGGCTCTCGCCGGCCCACCAGAGGAGCTTGCCCGTCTTCGGATCGTAGGCGTCGACCCTCGTCGTCGAGTTCACGATCATCTCGTCGCCCTGGGCGCCGGGCACGACGGTAGGCGTGCTGTACGAGATGGAGCCCGAGGGCCGCTCGACCTTGAAGCGCTCCTTGCCCGTCGCCGTGTCGAGGGCGAGCAGGTACGAGCCGGGCTCGTGGTCGCAGAGCAGGTAGAGGAGATCGCCGTAGAGCGCGGGCGAGCTGCCGTGGCCCCAGTTGATCTGGAAGGGGGCGTACTCGCGGCCGAGGTGGCGCCGCCAGAGCGGCTTGCCCTCCATGTCGAGGGCCACGAGCTGCCCGTTGCCGAACCAGGCGTAGACGCGGCGGCCGTCGGTGACCGGGCTCGGGCTCGCGAGGTTGTGCTTCTGGTGCACCTCGGGCAGCTCGCCCTCGGCAGGGAGACGATACTGCCAGAGACGACGGCCGTCCGAGCGCGCGAACGCCTCGACCAGGAACTCGACACCGGCGGTCTCCGCGGCGGCCGCGGCGTCCGAGGC
>JBKPBQ010000381.1:0-5708 GCA_046726955.1 Acidobacteriota bacterium | reverse complement strand
GGGCGGTCTGACGCGGCCGGGCGGAGAGTGGGTCGCCGACGGACGCGCCCGCCACCTGCGGGAGGCCTGCGAGGCGAGCCGGCGCGCGCTCGGCGTCGAGACGATCGCGCTCTACCAGCTCCACGCTCCCGACCCTCGCGTCGCGCTGGGCACGAGCGTGCGCGCGCTCGCCCGTCTCCAGCAGGACGGGCTCGTGGACGAGATCGGCCTCTCGAACGTCACCGTCGGCCAGATCGAGGAGGCCGCGACGATCGTGACCGTCGTCTCCGTCCAGGTGGAGCTGAGCCCCTGGCACGAGGACAGCCTGCTGAACGGAGTGGCGGAGCTCTGCCGCGACCGGGGGACCCCCCTCCTCGCCCATCGGCCGCTCGGCGGCCCCGAGCGCCGCGCCCGCCTCCTCGCCGATCCCGTGCTCGCGGCGGTGGCGGCGCGGCACGAGGCGACGCCGTTCGAGATCGCCCTCGCCTGGCTCCACGACCTGTCCCCGACGGTCGTCCCGCTCCCCGGGGCCACGCGAGTGGAGACGGTGCAGTCGATCGTCCGCGCCTCGCGTATCGTCCTCGACGACGAGGATCGGTCGCGGCTCGACGAGCGCTTCCCCTCGGGTCGGATCCTGCGGACGAAAGCGGCCCCGCGCGGCCGGAGCACGGGCGACGGCGAGGCGGTCCTCGTGATGGGCCTGCCCGGCGCCGGCAAGAGCACGATCGCGCGCGAGCTCGCCGCCCAGGGCTACGAGCGGCTCAACCGCGACGAGGCGGGAGGCACCACGAGCGATCTGCTCCCCGTGCTCGACCGGCTGGCTGCGGAGGGGAAGCGACGGTTCGTCCTCGACAACACGTACGTGTCCCGCAAGTCGCGGCGGCCGGTGCTCGAGCGCGCGCAGGCGCTCGGGCTCGACGCGCGCGGGATCTGGCTCGACACGCCGATCGAGGAGGCCCAGCGGAACGCCGTCGAGCGCATGGTGGCGCGCTACGGAAGGCTCCTCTCCCCGGAGGAGATGCGCGCCGTGGCCCGGAAGGATCCCGGCGTTTTCCCTCCCAGTGCGCAGTTCCGAATGAAGCGCGAGACGGAGCTGCCCACGACGGCCGAGGGCTTCTCGCGCGTGGACGTCGTGCCGTTCGAGCGTCGGCCCGACCCGGCCCGAACGGAGCGCGGGCTCCTCGTGTGGTCCGAGGGCGTCCTCGTGGGCAGCCGCTCGGGCAAGCGCGCCCCCGCGAGCCCCGACGACCTGGAGATCCTGCCCGGACGCGACCGCGTCCTGCGGCGATACGCCGACGAAGGCTATAGGCTCGTCGCGCTGTCGTGGCGTCCCGACGTCGCCCTGGGGGCCGTGACGCGCGACGACGTCGAGGCTGTGCACGCGGCGCTCGTCGAGCGGCTGGGTCTCGAGCTCGACGTCCTCTACTGCCCGCACTCCGCGGGACCGCCGGTCTGCTGGTGCCGGAAGCCCCTGCCCGGCCTCGGCGTCGTGGCCGCGCACCGGCATCGGCTCGACGCCGCGAAGAGCCTCTACGTCGGTGCCGGCACGCAGGACGCGGGCTTCGCGCGCCGGCTGGGCTTCGCCTATCGCGAGGCCGCGGATGTCTTCGCGGACGCGCGGTGAGGTCGGCTAGACTGACCGCATGACCGACGACTTCGCGGCGGCCGCGCGCATCCTCGTGGAGACCGCGGCCGGCTTCTACCGCCGCGGCTGGATGCTGGGGACGAGCGGCAACTTGAGCGCAGTCGTCTCGCGCGAACCCCTCCGGCTCGCCATCACGCGCAGCGGTGTCGACAAGGGCGCGCTCACGGCGGACCAGGTCCTGGAAGTGGACGCGGCGGGCGCGCGCGTGCGTGGCGAGGGCAAGGCCTCGGACGAGACGTCACTGCACCTCGAGATCGTGCGCAAGCGCGGCGCCGGCTCCGTGCTCCACACCCACTCCGTCTGGAGCACGATCCTCTCGGACGCCCACTCCGGCGCCGGCGGGTTCGCCCTCGAGGGCTACGAGATGCTGAAGGGCCTCGCGGGGGTGAAGACCCACGAGCACCGCGAATGGCTCCCCGTCCTTCCCAACACGCAGGACTACACGGTTCTCGTTCGCGATCTCGTCTCCACCCTGGATCGGCACCCGGAAAGCCACGGGCTGCTCCTCGCCGGCCACGGGCTCTATACTTGGGGAATGGACGCGACGGAGGCGAGGCGCCACGTGGAGATCCTCGAGTTCCTGTTCGAGGTACGCGGGCGCCTCCTCCTCGCGGGGAGAGGCTAGAGATGGCGACCGTACGCGTGCCCAGCGAGGACCGCGTCTTCACCGAAGAGGACGCCGTCCGTGCGCGACTCCAGGAGGCGGACATCCGGTTCGAGCGCTGGGCTCCCGCCCATCCCGTGTCGGAGGACGCGCCCGCCGAGGAGGTGCTCGCCGCCTACGCCGCGGAGATCGACGCGCTCAAGAAGGACGGCGGCTACGTCACCGCCGACGTGATCGACGTGAAGCCGGAGACGCCGGGCCTCGAGGGCATGCTCGCGAAGTTCCGGCGCGAGCACTGGCACGACGAGGACGAGGTGCGCTTCATCATCCAGGGCCGCGGGCTCTTCCACGTGCGTCCGCGGAAGGGCGCGGTGCTCGCGATCGAGGTGGGACCGGGCGACCTCCTGCGCGTGCCGCGCGGCACGTGGCACTGGTTCGACCTCTGCGCCGACCGGCGCATCCGCGCCATCCGCCTCTTCCAGGACCCCGCGGGGTGGACGCCGCACTACACGGAGAGCGGGGCGGAGACGGGATTCGAGCCGGTCTGCCTGGGCCCGGCGCAGCTCGCCGGGACGGCGCGCACGGCCTGATGGCGGCTCCCGCCGCCTTCAAGGTCGCGCTCCTCGACGTGGAGGGGACGGTGACACCGGTCTCCTTCGTCCAGGACGTGCTCTTTCCCTACGCGAAGGAGCGCATCTCCGGCTGGATCCACGCCTACGCGAACGACGCCGAAGTGAGCGCCGCCGTGCAGGCCCTGCACCGCGAGCACAGCGAGGAGTCCGGCGAAGAGGTCCCGCCGCCCTGGAAGGAATCGGATCCCGGCGCGTACGCGTGCTGGCTCATCGACCGCGACCGGAAGTCGACGCCGCTCAAGACGCTCCAGGGCAAGATCTGGGAGGAGGCGTACAAGGCGGGGCTCATCATGGCGCCCGTCTTCGACGACGTCCCCAAGGCGCTCGCGCGCTGGACGAAGAGCAGTCGCGAGGTCGTGATCTTCTCCTCCGGCAGCGTGCTCGCGCAGAGGCTGCTCTTCGGCAACACCACCGCGGGCGACCTCACGAGGTTCCTCTCCGGCTACTTCGACACCACGACGGGTCCCAAGCGCGAGAAGGCGAGCTACGAGAAGATCGCGGCGGCGCGGGGGAAGACGCCGACCGAAGTCCTGTTCGTCTCCGACGTCCCCGCCGAGCTGGACGCGGCGCGGCTGGCCGGGGTGAAGACGGCCCTCTGCGTGCGGCCGGGCGCGCCGGAGCCCAAGCCGGGCGCTGCCTTCCATCCCGTGATCCACAGCCTCGACGAGATACCCTAGCCGTACAGCGAGTTAGCGGTTACCGCGGCCGGTGCGGCCGCTCACACTTCCCCCCCGAATTGCTGAACATCCGGAGGGCGCGTCTCGTCTCAGCTTGTGAGGAGGCGAAATTGAACATGCGTGTCCACCCCGGTATCCGAATCAACAGCATCCCCGCGGAGGGGGGAGGTGGGCTCATCTTCGCCGCCGCGATCCCCGTTCTCGTGCTGCTCGCCCTGCCCGGGCTTCTGCCGTTGGCCGTGGCGTCCGTCGTGGGCGGCACGGTCGGCGCCTACCTGCTCCACCGCTCCTATTACTGAGCGGCGTCAGGTCTCCAGCCGGCGCTTGACGATCACCGCGGTGGCGTCGTCCTCCCAGGGACGGCTGTTGCCGAAGGCCATCGCGTCCGCGTAGAGCCGCTCGAGCATTTCCTCCGCCGTGGCTTCCTGGTGCGCGCGCACGAGAGCGCGCACCCGGTCGAGCCCGAAGAACTCGCCCTGCGGGTCGCGGCGCTCGAGGATCCCGTCGGTGCAGAGCATGAGCACCTCGCCGGGGAGCACGCGCGCGAAGCCGCGGCGGAACTCCACCTCGGGCAGCGGGCCGATCACCGTTCCCCCGATCTTCAGCTCCAGCTCTCCCGTTCCGCGGTTCGGGTCGCGGAAGAAGAGGAGCGGCGGGGGGTGGCCGGCGTTCACGTAGATGAGGTTGCCGTCCGCCTCCAGCTCCCCGTAAAAGACGCTCACGAACCGGCTCGAGAGATTGCTCCGGTGGATCACGCGGTTGAGCTTCGAAAAGACGGTGGCGATCTTCAGCTCCTTCTCGATCCCCATCCGCAGGCCGGTCACCACGTCGCGGACGAGCAGCGCCGCGGGGAGCCCGTGGCCGCTCGCGTCGCCGATGGCGAGCCCGAGCATCTGCCCGTCGAACGCGTGGAAGTCGTAGAAGTCGCCCCCGACCTCCTCGGTGGGGACGGAGCGGCAGGCGATGTCGAAGCCGGGGAAGTCCGGAGGCTCCTCGAGGAGGCTCTCCTGGATCTCCGCCGCCTGCTGGAACGACCCGCGCACCCGCGCGTCCACGAGCCGCGAGCCGAGGGCGGCGCGCACCGTGTTGAGCGCGAAGTCGAGCTCCTCGCGGAGCCAGCCGTCCTCGATCAGGAAGAAGAAGACGATGCGGCTCGGCCGCCGTCCCACCACGAGGCCGGCCGCCGCCGCCCGCGGGAGGAGTCCCAGGCGGTAGGGCGCGCCCTCGGCGAGGGGCTCGGGGAAGATGTAGACGCGGTGACGAAAGACGAGCTGCAGGGGCGGGCCCTCGTTCTCCAGCGACTCCGCGACCGGTCCCCGAGGGTCGCCCACCGTCTTCGCGTGGACGAAGCTGTCACGCTGCTCGAGATAGAGGATCCCCGCGCGCAGCCGCAGGTCTTCGCGCAGCGCCTGGAAGCAGTCCTCGAGGAACTGCTGGGCGAGCACGTTCTGGGGGCGGCGCGGGTCGAGCGCGGCGAGCAGCGCGTCCAGCCGGCGATAGAGGAGCTTGGCTTCCATGAGGCGAACTCCCTATTTTATCATCCCGTCCGCGTGCGTCCCGTCACCTCCGTCGCCAGCAAATCGATCACCTCGTAGACCGCGCGGTTCGAGGGAAGCCGGCGGATCGCCGCGCGCAAGCCGTCGAGGCGCTCTCGGTCGTCGGCGAGGGATTTCACCGCCGGCGGGATCTCTGGCCATCCTCCCACCACCACGCCCAGGCCGTGCTCCTCCACGAACTCCGTGTTGAAGCGCTCCTGGGGGATCGTGTGGCGGTCGCGCACCACCACGACGGGTACGCCCGGCTGGAACGCTTCGGCGAGCGAGCCGGGACCGGGCTTCGTGACGAGGAGGTCGGCGGCGGCCATGTAGTCGGCCACGCGATCCGTGAAGCCGATCGCGTGGAGCCGGCCGTCCGCGCGCGCCTGCAGGGTTGCGAGCCGCCGCTGCAGGTCCGGGTTGTCGCCGCAGATCGCGATCACGCGGAAGTCCGGTGAGAGCGCGAGGAGCCTTTCCGAGAGCGGCTCCATCTCGGGCGAGCCCTTTCCGCCGAAGAGCAGGAGCACGGTGAAGCCGCTGTCGATCCGCATCTCGCGCCGCAGCCGGTCGTGCGCCTCTCGTCCGCCCATCTGGTAGAAGCGCGGGTGCAGGATCATTCCCGAAATCCGCGCCACG
>JBKPBQ010000380.1:0-8202 GCA_046726955.1 Acidobacteriota bacterium | reverse complement strand
CGGCAGGGCGAGCTGAACGAGGGCGAGCGGCGCGATCACGTTGACCGCGTACACCTCCGCCAGCCCGTCGATCGGGTACGCCGCGAGCGCCGGTCGCGGGCTCGGTCCGAGCGTGCTCGCGTTGTTGACGAGCAGGTCGATCCGGTCTCCCGCCGCCTCGACGAGCGCCGCGCGGTGCGCGGGGTCGCCGACGTCTCCGGGGATCGAGACGACCTGCAGCAGCCGCCCGACGGCGCGATCGAGCTCTTCGCCGTTTCGGGCGTCGACGACCAGCCGCCAGCCGCGCTCCGAGTGGGCGTGGGCGAGCGCGAGCCCGAGGCCCCGCGACGCGCCGGTGACGATCGCGACACGCTCCCTCACGCGGCGTCCTCGGCCCGGCGTGCGGCCGCGCGCTCGTAGTTGAGGCGCAGCAGCGCGATCACGTCCTCGACATCGCGGTCGTCCCTGATCGCGCGCGCCGCCGGGCCTTGTCGCTTCGGGAAGACGGGATGGAACGTGATCCGGCCCTCGCGCTCGAGCTCGACCCAGAGCTCCCGCGGGAAGACGAAGTGGGCGGCATGGTCGCCGTGCAGGTGCCCGATCTCGCGCGGGCCGACCTTGAACGCAAGCTCGCCTCGGCGCCCCGGGCCCGCCACGACGCCCTCCCACGACGTGACTTCCTCGATGATCCGCCGGCTCGCGGTCTTCGTCGTGCTCATTGCCTCCTCCTCGTGTCGATACCGAGAGCCAGAGTACAAGTTCAAGTAAACTTGAAGTCAAGCCCGAACGGCGCTACCGTGGTGGAGATGGCCGACCTGCTCACGATCGGCGAGGTGTCCAAGCGAAGCGGCGTCGCCTCGTCGGCGCTCCGCTTCTACGAGCAGCGCGGGCTGATCGCCTCCGAGCGGCGTGACGGCGGCCAACGCCGCTACCCGCGTCACGTCCTCCGGCGCATCGCCTTCATCGTCTTCGCGCAGCGCGTCGGCCTGACGCTCGAGGAGATCGGCGCCGAGCTCGCGAAGCTCGACCCGAACCGAGCGCCGAGCCGCGCCGACTGGTCACGACTCTCGGGCACCTGGGTTGCCCGGATCGACGAGCGCATTGCGGAGCTCGAGCGCCTCCGGGGCGGGCTCGGCGAGTGTATCGGCTGCGGCTGCCTCTCCCTCGACCGCTGCCGGCTCGCCAACCCGGGCGACCGCGCCGGCCGCGGCGGCCCCGGCCCCCGATACTGGATCGGCGACCGCTCCGGCTGACGTCAGTGGCCGGGGGCGATGAATGAGCTCGTCAGGCTCGAGGCGGCCGGCCTCGAGACGGCGCGAGCCCGCTGAGGATCTTCGGCGGGACGGCCCAGTGGAGGCAGGCAGTCCCCGGCGCCGCCGGGCCGTCGAAGCCGAGGAACGCGACCGCGCCCTTCTTCAGCTCGAGCGGGAGGCCGTCCTCGCTGCCCGTGCAGAGGAGCGACGTCAGCCGGGAAAGGTGCGGCTCGTGGCCGACCACTGCGACCGATCGCTCCGTGCGCTCCGCCACCACGGCGGCGGCCGACGCGGGCGTGCGGCCCACCTCGAGCTCCGGGCACCTCGTCGGCTCCGGCCACCCGGCGACCTCGTGCAACAGCTCCGCCGTCTGCCACGACCGGGCAAAGCTGCTCGAGAGCACGACGTCGACGCCGGGCACGAGCCGGCGCAGGCCGCGAGCCGCCTCACGGAAACGGCTGATGCCGTCGGCCGTCAGCGGGCGTTGCGCGTCGTCGGGCCAGACCGCCGGATCGGCATGCCCGGCGCGCGCGTGGCGGACGATGTAGAGCTCGAGCATGTGGAGGCGATCGTGCCACGGCCGACCGCCGAGCTCGTCAGCCGTCTGCCTTCTTGGCCGGCTTCGGCTTGACCTCCTTCGCGAAGTACTGGAGGGCGCTCTTCGTCTTCGTCTCCTGCTCGGCGCTCAGGTCGACGCCCCGCGCGGTGAGATACGCCCTCGCCTCGGCCGCGACCTGGAATGCCTCCGACGTCAGGGCCTTCGTCGAGAGCTCGAGGATGCGCGAGCCGTCCGGGTAGAGCCACATCTCCGCGACCAGCTTGCGGTCGAAGCCCTCCGGCATCGACTTCAGCTTCAGGACGAGGAGCGGTCCGAGCATCTTCAGGTCGTCGAGTGCGACGCCTTCCGGCGCGTGCTCCGCGAAGAGCTCCTGCTGCTCCTTCGAGAAGAGCTTCCGCACGGGCCGTGTGCCGAGCATCGCCTCGCGGACCTCACCGGCCGCCGGCGCGCCCTTCAGCGAGCCCGAGACGACGTACCCCTCGGGTGACGCGTCGAGCTCGACGCCGAAGCTCGGTGAGCGGCGAAGACCCTTCGGCAGCTCCGCGGGCACGACCGGTCGGAGCTTCACGACGGTGTCGTCCCCCTTCTTCTGCGAGCGCCGCGCGCGCACGACGAGGCCGTTCTTGTCGAGCGCGAGGTCGGGCGTCTCGAAGAAGAAGACCTGGCGGATCTGCGCCTGCAGCGGGTCGAGGCCGAGCGCGCGCGCCGTCGTCAGCTGGGCGGGCTCGGGCACGGTCAGCTTCAGCTCGACGCTGTCGCAGCTCTTGATGAGGCCGAGCAACTCTTCGTCGGCATTGATCAGCGGGGCGGTCACGGTTGCCATCGAACGTCCTTTCGCGAGGGGTTACGGCGTCGTCGGCTGCCCGAGCGGAAGCGCTTCTGCGACCTGATGCGTTCCCGTGGCCTGCGCCGACCGGCGCCGGAGGATGAACTTCTGGATCTCGGAGGCGATGATGATCGTCGCACCGCCGAGGATGCACACGATCCACTCGCGGCCGGTGAGGCTGACGGTGCCGAGGATCCGCTGGAAGATCCCGAGCTCGGTCCCGAACAGGATCGCGAGAGCCGACAGGCCCGTCATCTTCAGCAGGCGCCGGTCGGCGAACGCGTTGAACGTGAAGAGCGACTCGCGCGGGTCCTTCACGGTGTAGGAGAGGAAGACGTTCGCGATCGCGAACGTGGTCACGCCCATCGTGCGGGCGACGGCGGTGCCATGGTGGTCGTCCGCCCAGGCGATGATACCGAGCGTCGTCCCGCCCATCACCTCGCAGGCGACGACGAGCCAGGCGAGTGTCGGCCGGTCGAGGATCGGCTCCTTCTCGGCCCGCGGCTTGCGTTCCATCAGGTCGTGCGCCGGCTCGCCGTAGCCGAGGCCGATCGCCTGGAAGACCTGCGTCGTGAAGTTCACCCAAAGCGTCTGCAGCGGCACGAACGGCACGCCGCTGACGATGTTGAAGATGCTCGCGCCGAGGAAGAGGACGATGAACCCGATCAGTGCACCCATCTGGAACTCGATGTACTTCTTCAGGTTGTCGTAGAGGCCGCGGCCGATGCGGACGGCCTTGACGATCGTCGAGAAGTCGTCGTCGGTGAGGATCATCGCGGCCGCCTCCTTCGAGACCTCCGTGCCCGTGATCCCCATCGCGATGCCGATGTCGGCCCGCTTGAGCGCGGGGGCGTCGTTGACGCCGTCGCCCGTCATCGCGACGACGTGGCCGCGCCGCTTGAGCGTGTCGACGAGCCTCACCTTGTCCTCGGGCGTGACGCGCGCGATGACGCCGATGCCGTCGATCGCCGCGAGCGCCTCGTCGTCGCTCATCGCGGCCCACTCCGCGCCCGTGATCGCGCGGCCCTCGATCCCGAGCTGGCGGGCGATCGCCTCCGCGGTGACGGCGTGGTCGCCCGTGATCATGCGCACCTGGACCCCCGCCGACTTGGCCTCTGCGATCGCCGCCTTCGCCTGCGGCCGCGGCGGGTCGACGATGCCGACGAGCGCGAGCACCGTCAGGCCTTCCATCAGCGTCAGCAGGTCGGCGCTCGGATCGAAGGTCGCCGGGTCGAAGTCCCTGCGTGCCGTGGCAAGCACACGGAGCCCCTGCTCGCCGAGACGCCGGTTCTCGTCCAGGTAGCGCTTGCGGAAGTCGTCGTCGGCCTCGACCGGCTTGAGATCCGCGTCGAGTGCGTGCGAGCTGCGCGCGAGGAGCTGGTCGGGTGCGCCCTTGACGAAGCAGCGGATCACCTCGCGGCCGGACTCGTCCTCCATGCGGTGGAACGTCGCCATCAGCTTGTAGGCGGCGTCGAAGGGGAGATCGGCGACCCGCGGGAACTTCGCCCGCGTCTCCTCGGCATCGAGCCCGCCCTTCTCCGCAAGGACGACGAGCGCGCCCTCGGTCGGATCGCCGATCAGCGCGCCGTCCGTGACGACGGCATCGGAGGCGAGCATCATCGGGAGCATGAACTGCTCGAGCGGCACCTCGGGCTGGCCCGCGACGTGCTTGATCACGCCCTCGGTCGAGTAGCCGCTGCCCGAGATCGTGTAGCGGCGCCCCGGGATCGTCAGCTCGACGGCCGTCATCTGGTTGAGCGTCAGCGTCCCGGTCTTGTCGGAGTTGATCGCCGACGTGGAGCCGAGCGTCTCTGTCGAGCGGAGGCGCTTCACGATCGCGTTCGCCCGCGCGAGCATCTGCGTGCCGAGCGAGAGGATCGTCGTCACGACCGCAGGCAGCCCGGTCGGGATGGCCGAGATGGCGAACGCGATCGCGGCCGTGAAGACGGCCTTGAACGAGTCGCCGCGCGAGAGGTTGAGGACGATCGACAGTCCGACTGCCGCCCCCGCGATGAGGAGGATCTGGTTCGTCAGCTTCCGGAGCTGGCGCGTGAGGGGCGTCTCGGTCTCGTCCTCGGACTGGAGCAGGCCGGAGATGTGCCCCACCTCGGTCGACATCCCGGTCGCGGTGACGACGAACTGGCCGGTGCCGCGCGTCGTGTTCGTGTTCATGAACACCATGTCGGTCCTGTCGCCGAGAGGCACGTCCTCGCCGTCGACGGGATCGACGCCCTTCGAGACCGGAACGCTCTCGCCCGTGAGGGCCGACTCGGCGACCTCGAGCGTCGCGGCGTGCAGCAGCCGGCCGTCGGCGGGGATGATGTCGCCGGCCTCGACCGAGACGATGTCCCCGGGCACGAGCTGGTCGGCAGGCAACTCGGCGAGCGCGCCGTCGCGGCGAACCTTCGCCTTGATGATCATCATCTTCTGCAGCGCGGCGACGGCCGCCGCCGCCTTCCCCTCCTGGTGCAGGCCGAGCACGGCGTTCAGGACCGTCAGCAGGAGCAGGACCATGCCGGTGCCGTACTCCTTGACCGGCCACATGCTGCCGATGCCGGCGACGAGCAGCACGATCTGCATCGGGTCGTTGTACTGACGGACGAACGCGCGCCACCGCGGCTCCGTCTCGCCTTCGGCGAACTTGTTCGGGCCGTACTTCTCGAGGCGCGCCGCCGCCTCGGCGGCGCTCAGCCCGCGCTCGGGGTCGACCTCCATCGATGCGGCGACCTGCTCGCCGGGGAGCTCGTACCAGTGGCTCTCGGGAGCGGCCTTCGTTTCCGGCGGGGCGGTGACCTGTGTCATCGGAGCCTCACTCCTTCGTGCTCGCTGCCGCGAGCTCCCCCTCCGGCGCTTCGGCTTCGAGGGCTGCCTTCGAGACCACGAGCGCCTCCCTCGCCTCCTCGCTCACTGTCGGATACTGGGGATCGATCGCGTCGAGCGTGTTCACGAGCACCGCGGCGACGGCGACGCGCATGAACCACTTGTGGTCGGCGGGGATCACGTACCAGGGCGCGTGCTCGGTGCTCGTCGCCGAGAGCATCTGCGAGAACGCCGTCTGGTACTCGTCCCAGTGGGCGCGTTCTTTGACGTCGTTGGCGTTGAACTTCCAGTTCTTCTTCGGGTAGTCGATGCGACGCAGGAAGCGGCGGCGCTGCTCCTCCTTGGAGAGATTGAGGAAGAGCTTCACCACCGGGAAGCCGTTCTCGACGAGGAAGCGCTCCCAGTCGTTGATCTGGCGGTAGCGGCGCTCCCACACCTTCCCGTCCCGGGCAGGCGGCGGCAGCTTCTGCCGCTCGAGGATCTCCGGGTGGACGCGGACGACGACGACCTCTTCGTAGTGCGAGCGGTTGAAGATCGCGATCTGGCCGCGCGCCGGCAGCTTCTGCCCGTAGCGCCAGAGGTAGTCGTGGTCGAGCTCGTCGGCCGACGGGGCCCTGAAGCCGTGGACGACGACGCCCTGAGGGTTCACCCCGCTCATCACGTGGCGGATGGTGCTGTCCTTGCCGCCCGCGTCGAGCGCCTGGAGGACGACGAGGACGCCGTAGGTGTCCTGGGCCGCGAGTCGCGACTGGTAGTGGTCGAGCAGCTCGACGCCCTGCTCGAGCAGGCCCTTGCTGTCTTCCTCGGTGAAGAAGGTGCCGGTGTCCGCGGGATCGAAGTCCCGTCCCAGGACGATCTCCGAGCCGGGCGCGACACGAAGCGGCTGGATGAAGTCTCGAATCCGTTGAAGGCGGGTGTCGTCCATTCTCTCCCCTCGCATGCGGAGCCGGGTGTCGACGGGGACTCTGGTGAAGCCGCGAGGCGCTTCCATCCTCCCGATCGGATGATTGGTCAGCGGCGCTTCTTGGCCCGCTCGAGCGCGTGCTCCATCAGCCGCTCCTGCGCCGAGATCGGCGGCTCGCCGGGTTGCGGAGAGACGCGGCTCCAGGCGCCGTCGGCGCCGAGCTCCCACGCGAAGCGGGTATCCGCGAGCAGCGCGTCGAGTACCGCGGCGATGCGCGCACGCAGTGCGCGGTCCTCGACGGGGGCGAGCACCTCGACCCGCCGGTCGAGGTTGCGCGGCATCAGGTCGGCGCTGCCGATCCACGTCGAGACGCGGTCGCCGGCCTGGAACGACATCACCCGGCTGTGCTCGAGGAACGGCCCGAGCACGCTCCTCACGGTGATGCGGTCGCTGAGACCGGCGGCGCCGGGCCGCAGGACGCAGATGCCCCGCGTGATCGCCTCCACGGTCGCGCCGGCCGCGGAAGCCGCGTACAGGGCATCGACGATCTCGGGATCGACGAGCGCGTTCACCTTGAGACGGATCCGTGCGCTCTCGCCCGCGGCGGCGGCCTGTGCGACCCGGTCGATCTCGTGGAGCAAGCCGTCTCGCAGGAACCAAGGTGCAACGAGGAGCTTGCGGAAGACGGTCGGGCGCGTGTGGCCCGTGACGGCGTTGAAGACGTCGACCACGTCGGCCGCGATGTCCTCGTCCGCGGTGAACAGGCTCAGGTCCTCGTACGCCGACGCGTTCGACGCGTGGTAGTTGCCGCTGCCGATGTGCACGTAGCCGCGCAGCCCGCCGCGCTCGCGGCGGACGAGCAGGCAGAGCTTGGCGTGGATCTTGAGATCCGGAGCGCCGTAGACCACGTGGACGCCGGCGCGCTCGAGCGCGCGCGACCACTCGATGTTCTGGCGTTCGTCGAAGCGCGCCATCAGCTCGACGAGACAGACGGCGTGCTTGCCCGCATCCGCGGCCTAGACGAGCGAAGCGAGGGTGCGCGAGGGATTGCCGGTCCGGTAGACGGTCGCCTTCAGCGCGGCGACCTTCGCGTCCTCGGAGGCGGCGACGAAGCGCTCGACACTCGTGTCGTACGCGTCGTAGGGGTGGTGGGCGAGCAGGTCGCGCCGCCGGATCTTCGCGAGGAGCGCCGTGTCGCTCCCGGTCGCGAACTGGTTGGAGGTCACGGGCCGCCAGGGCTTGCGCTTCAGCTCGTCCGGTCCGTCCGAGGCGAGCTCGGCGAGCGCCGCGAGGCCGAGCGGCGCCGTCGTCTCGTAGACCTGGTCGGGCCCCATCGGGAGCCCGCCGAGAAGGAGCTCGCGGATCGCGTCCGGCATCGCCGCGTCGACCTCGAGCCGCACGACGTCGCCGAACCGGCGCCGCCGGAGCTGGGTCTCGAGCGCCTCGAGCAGGTCGTCGGCGTCGCTCGCGACGAAGAGGTCGGCGTCCCGCGTCACGCGGAAGACGCCGTGCTCTCGCGCCGCCTCGCCGACGAGCGAGGGCAGGAAGTACACGAGCGCGTCCTCGATCGCCACACGCACGCCGCGCGCGCCGACCTCGAGGAAGCGTGGCACGTCCGGCGGGACGCCGATGCAGACGAACCTCGGCTCGTCCTCCTGCGCGACGAGGAGCCCGACGTTGAGGCCGAGCGACGGCACGTGCGGCAACGGCGACCCGGGCGCGACGGCGAGCGGGGTCAGGAGGGGAAGGACTTCCCGCTGGAAGCGCTTCGTGAGCGACCGGAGCTCGCGCGGGCGGCACTCCTCGGGACGGCAGACCCGCACCTTGGCGTCTGCGAGCGCCGGCCGGAGATCCTCCAGCC
>JBKPBQ010000379.1:0-5985 GCA_046726955.1 Acidobacteriota bacterium | reverse complement strand
GTCGAGGTCGGCCACGGCCTTCTCGTCGGCGGCGCGCGAGGCGGGAGAGGCGGCGATCGCGGCCAGGGCGGCGAGGACGACGGGTGCGGCGCAAGCAATCGATTCGAGATTCATGCGTTCACTTTCCTGATCGAGCTGGTTACGGAAGGCGGACGAAAGGTAACACTGCTCGTGCGCCGGGTCGAAGGCGGCGACGCAGCCTCAGTGCCCGCGGGCGCGACGGCGCTCGTCGAGCGAGACGACGCGGTCGGCAATGACGGTGGTGACGGTCTTCCGCAGGAACGGCAGCAGCACGTGCTCGCGGGCCTTCTCGCGCATCAGGTAACGGAAGAACTCGGCGGGCGGTCGCGGCTTCGCCTCCGGGAGGCGGTACATGCTCGCGACGAGGTCGTAGAAGCCGACCTCGCTCCGGCCCGCGGCGTCGAACGCGCGGAACATCCTGTCGTACGTCGCGGGGTTGTTCATCATCATCCGTGCCTTGTAGAGGCTGCCCGCGGCGAGGCGCGAGCGGCGCACGGGCGTGTCCGACCTCGTGGCGCGGAAGGAGAGCGACACCCGCTCCGTGTCCGTGTCCTGCGTGGAGTGGATCATGTCCCCGCGCATCAGCAGCAGGTCGCCGGGGGCGAGCTGGGGGGTGTGGGCGAGACGGCCCAGGTCTTCCCGCATGAGGTGCACGCCGCCCGAGTCGTCGAAGAAGGCGACGCGCTTGTCGCCCACCCGCGGGAAGCGCGTGGCTCCTCCCCGGACGAGCTTGCGGAAAGAGCGCGCGCTCGCGCGCTCGAGGACGTCGAAGGGGACGATCGAGAGGTTCGACTTGTCCTTCCGCGGCTTGACGATCGGGATGTAGAAGTTCAGGTAGTCGTAGTGGTTCTGGATGGTGAAGAAGCTCTCGTGGTCCTGGTGCCACGAGAAGCTGATGCCGCGGCCGGTGGCGAAATAGGCCGCCCCCAGCGCGAGGTCGACGCGGAGGCTCGTGGTGCCGCTCACGTGGGCGAGCAACCCCTCGACGCGCGGCTTCACCACGTCGCGAGCGTCGGAGGAGGCCCCGGAGAGGCTGTAGTTGTGGTTGTTCGCGTCGACGGGCTGCCGCTCGAAGTCCTCGCGGCAGCGCCGTACCTCCGCCTCCGAGAGGAAGGACGGCACGAGGACGAAGCCCCGGGTCTCGAGGTCTTTGACGTCCGGCGTCGGCATGGAGCCCTCCGCACGCGTTCCGGCACCGCTCGAGTCGCGGCTCGGGGAGGGACCGCAGCCGCCTGCATCCAGCGCCGGAAGAGAAGCCCTAGGCTAGCCCCGCCCGAGGGGCGTCCGCAAGGACGGCCGGAAGCGCTCAGGGCCGCGAGGCGACCTCCGCAGTGACGAGGTACGTGGCGAAGGTCCCGAGCCAGTGGCCTCCCTCGTAGTGCTCTCCGGTCACCGCGGGCAGGGCGGCGTCGCGATGCGCGCGTGCCGTGGCAAGGAGCGACGAGCGACGCGGGTCCATGGCCGGAAGACCGCGCGCGATCCCTTCGAGCATCCAGGCGCGGCTCAGGTTCAAACCGTCGAGGTGGGCCAGCTTCGGGTCGGCCCGGTCCGTGACCTCGGCGGGCTTCAGCCAGCCGCCGCTTCCGTCTCGCGGGACGGCGCGGAGGAAAGTCGTGAGCCACTCCGCGAATCGCTCCGCCGGAAGGACGCGACGCATGAGGTCGGCCTCGGCCAGGCAGGGCGAGAGGAAGTCCTGGCCCGAGGGCTCGTAGGCGAGCGGGCAGTCGCGATCTCCCAGATAGAAGTCCCGCGTCCGTGATTCCAGGAGGGCGCGCGTCGCGTCGTCCTTGGCCACGCGCGTCCAGTCCCAGACGAGGCCGAAGGCGAAGGCGGTCTGGTCGTGCTCGCCGATCCGGATCGGATACCGGAGCTTGGGCAGCCACTCCGTGAGACGGCGGACGGCCGCCTTTTCGAGCGGCTCGAGCGCGGCTGACCATGCGCGAGCATCCGCGTCCGGCCAGGAGCGGAGCTCCGCGGCGAGCTGCAGCGGCCAGGCGAGGCCGTAGGGCCGCTCGAACGATGCGCGGCCAGGACCCGCCAGATACGAGGCCTCCGCGGCGATGTTGGACGGAGTGAGCGACTGGCCCAGGGCCTGACGCGCCTCGCGGGCGAACGGCGCGTCCGGGAAGTCTCGGGCCAGCCGCGCCAGCAGCCAATGCCCGTGCACCGCCGAGTGCCAGTCGTAGCAGCCGTAGAAGGCCGGCGTCAGCTCGCGCGGCGGCCTCACGTCCGCGTCGCCCTGGAGGACGTGCGCGATCTTGTTCGGGTACTCCTTGTGGACGCACGACAGGGCGAGCCGGGCGAAGCGCTCGGCCGCGGCGGCGTCGATCCCCGCGGGCTCGGCGGCGGCCAGGGCGACGGTGAGCGCGAGGACGCTCACGCGACACCTCCCGAGGCCCGCGCCCCCGCAACCCCGGGTGCGCCATCTCCGGTCCGGGCGAGCAGGTCCTCCACCTTCGCCTCGACGCGCTCCCACGAGTACTCGTCCTCGACGTAGGCCCGCCCCTGCTCGCCAAGTCTCCGTCGCATCTCCGGCTGCTCCAGGAGGAGCTTCAGCCCTTCCGCGAACTCGGCGTAGCCGTGGTAGAAGAGCCCGCCGTTGCTGCGCAGGCACTGCCCCATGAGGACGCGGCACCGCGCGTTCGCGAGCACGGGCACTCCCGCCTTCCAGGCCTCGAGCGTGATGATCGACAGGCTCTCGTAGGGCGAGGGCATGACGAGGAGGCGGCACTGCCCAAGCGCCGCGACTTTTTCCTCCTCGCTCACGTAGCCGAGGTGCCGGATCCGCGGGTGGTCGGGCACCGGGATGACCGCCTTGCCGGCGAGCACGAGGTCCACGTCCGCCCCCGTCTCCTCCAGGAACTTCCGGAAGTAGGCGAGGAGCGTCACGCAGCCCTTGTTCTTGTCCACGCGTCCCACGTAGAGAAGGAAGGGCCGGTCGAGGCCGTACCGCGCGCGGAAGTCGAAGCCCGCCGGAGGCTCCGCCATGTTGAGCCCGCTCCCGATCACGACGTTCGGCACAGCCTGGTTGCCGCTCGCGTCCTCGACGAGCGCCTGCTCTTCCGGGGTCAGGTAGACGATCCCGCGTGGCGACCGGAAGAAGGGCTTGAAGATCTCGAGGCCGATCGCCGGGTCCTCCTCGGCGGTGGGGACCAGGATCGCCCGGTCGCGCACCCGAGGCAGCCCGTAGTAGCTCGGGTAGTAGCGGTAGCAATAGAAGATGAAACGGTCGAAGCGCTGATGGGCGGCGGAGACGGCGTCGAGGAGGGCCGGTGAGTACGGTCCGTTGGCCCGGACCCAGGCCTCCTCCTCGTCTCGGCTGTGGGGCTCGTAGAAGCAGATGTTGCAGAGCGAGGCGAACTCGCGGGCGCTCCGCTTCCGCCGCACCGGGTAGCGGTGCACGGGGACGCCGTTCACGACCTCGGTGCCCGCCGGGTAGTGGTTCTTCCACTCCAGGTAGTCGAGGGCGCGGGTGGCGAACACCTCGACCTGGTGTCGGCGGGCCAGGCGCTCGGCCAGCCACCGGCAGTGCAGCTCCGCCCCTCCCGCGATCTCGACGCCGTAGCGCTGGATGACGAAGGCGAGCTTCACGAGGCGGCCCCGGTGACACGCGCGAAGAGCCGCTCGTACTTCTCCATGATGCGCGGCCAGTCGTAGTTCTGCTGGAAGTACTCCCGGCCCTGGGCCCCGAGCGTGTCCGCGAGGTCCGGGCGGTCGAGCAGCAGGTCGAGCGCGGCCGCGAACTCCTCGTAGCGGCGGTAGTAGAGCCCGCCCCCCGCCCGCAGCACCTGGCCGCGCAGGACCTCGCAGTCGCCGTTCACGAGCACCGGCCGGCCCATCATCCAGGCCTCGAGGACGACCATCGACAGGCTCTCGTGGCGGGAGGGCATGAGGAGCGCGCGCGCCCGCGCGAGGCCCGCGAGCTTCTCCGCCTCCGTCACCACCCCCATCAGGCGGACGTGCACGTTCTCAGTGATCTCCATCGTCCCCTTGCCGAAGAGGGCGAGGGTGGCGCTGCGGCGCGTCTCGCGCTGCCAGCGCAGGAAGTGGTCGAGCATCACTGCGCAGCCCTTCTCGGGCTCGATGCGGCCGACGTAGACGAGGTAATCGCCCAGGAGATCGAGGCGGGGCGCGACCTCGTCCACCGGGATCGTGGCCGGCCGGTTGATGCCCGTCCCCACCACGTCGCCGGGCACGGCCTCGTTCTTGGCGACGCGCTGGATGAGGTCACGCTCCTCCGGCGAGTTGTAGACGATGGCCGCGGGCCAGGAGAAGAGCGGGGCGAAGAGGCGCAGGTAAAGGACGCGGTCGTGCTCCGCGGGGGGGACGAGCAGGCTCTTGCGGGGCGCCACCGGGAGCCCGTGGTACGTCGTCCAGTAGCGGTACGAGAAGAAGACGATCGCGTCGTACTCCGCCTGGTGCGCGCGCAGGTAGTCGACGAGGGCCGGCGTCACCGGGCCATGCTCCTCGAGCCAGCGCCGCTCCTCCTCGTCGGTGTGCTCGAAGAAGCAGACCTTGTTCGCGATCTCGTCGAACCGGTGGGTCTGGCGCCGGCGCGCGACGGGAAAGCGGTGGACCGTGACCCCGTTGACCTCGGAGACGCCTTCGGGAAGGGCGTTCTCCCAGCTCAGGTAGTCCGTGGCGGTGGTGGTGAGGACGTCGACGCGGTGGCGCGCCGCGAGGTGCTCCGCCACCCACCGGCAGTGCAGTTCGGCGCCCCCCACGACCTCCAGCCCGTAGCGTTGGACGACGAAGCAGAGCCTCAAGCCGGCTCCGCCCCGCGCCGCGTCACCGCGGCGCCTTGCTGTCCGCGAGCTCCTTCTCGAGCCGCTCGCAACGGTTCCGGAGGGCGGCGTGGTCGAGCTGCAGGCGCACGAGCTCGCGCACGAGGTTGTGGCAGAGATGGACCATGTAGAGGTTGAGCTGGGCCTGCCGGTTCAGGACGTGGTCGGTGTAGAGGCGCACGAACGGGCGCACGAGCTTCTTCACGAAGACGATGCCCTGGGCCCCGTATCCGGTGCGGTGTGTCTGGATCCGGTAGTCGACGGAGATGTTCCAGTTGTGGTTCGGAGCCATGAGCCGGGCCAGCAGCTCGGGATCGATCTCCGCCTCGTCGGCGAAGGCCTGCAGCTTGAGCCCCACCATCTCCTCGACCTCTTCGTCCCCGTACTGGCCCAGGTCGCGCTTGCGGCGGATCTTGTCGCGGATGCCGGCCATGACCTCGGCCACGTCCACCCGCCCGCCCTTCGTCTCGAGCTCGTCCATCGCCTGCGGCGCCTCCGGAAAAGAAAAGGGAGACGGACTTCGCTCCGTCTCCCTCCTCGAGCGGCTTCGGCCCTTCTACTTCTTGGCCACCGCCACGGGAGCGAGCGGAGCGGCGTCCACCACGTCGGCCGGGCTCCCGAGCTGGTCCGCCTCTCCGACGTACAGATGGTAGACCAGCAGGCCGAGCTCCCGGTCGTCGTTGTTGAGCGGCGGGGTGAGCTGCTTGGGCACGAAGGAGTCGTTCATGGCGAGGCGCAGGTCCACCCACTCGTCGGTGCCGAGGTCCGCGGCCTTGACCTTGATCTTCTTCAGGAAGACGTTCGGGTCCTCGATCGGCATCGTGAGCCCGACCTTGTTGTTGACGGAGACGGTGAGTACGGGCGTCTGCTTGAAGCACTTCACGCACGTGTCCGCCTGCAGGTAGACGATCACGTCGCGCTTGGGGTTCTTGAAGGACATGAGCGCTTCCTTCTTCGTCCACGTGCGCTCGATCGCGGGGTTCTCCGGGTGCGACTCCGGGTTGTGCCAGCCCTGCTTGTAGACCGGGAAGATGTTCTCGGTCTGGGGCAGGAACTCCATCCGCGCGACCTTGTAGGCGCGGAGCCCGAAGTCTTCGCCCTTGAGGGCGATCCGCTCCCCGCGGCCCGCCGCGGGATAGAGGCCCATCACTACGTCGACCTCGCCCACATAGGGATAGAC
>JBKPBQ010000378.1:0-7752 GCA_046726955.1 Acidobacteriota bacterium | reverse complement strand
TCCCCGCCTGGGGCGAGGAGCGCATCAGCAACAGGATCGCCACCCGTCCCGACTGGTGCATCTCGCGTCAGCGGCTGTGGGGCGTGCCGATCACCGCCTTCTACTGCAAAGGCTGCGGCAAGGCGGTGCTGCGCGCCGACCTCTGCCGCCACGTGGCGGAGCTCTTCGAGAAGGAGAGCGCGGACGTCTGGTACGAGAAGGACGCGAAGGAACTCCTCCCCGCCGGCTTCACCTGCGCGGACTGCGGCTCCAGGGAGTTCGATAAGGAGAAGGACATCCTCGACGTCTGGTTCGACTCCGGCTCGTCGCACGCGGCCGTGCTCGGCCGGCGGCCGGACATGCCGTGGCCCGCCGACGTCTACCTGGAGGGGAGCGACCAGCATCGCGGCTGGTTCCACTCCTCGCTCCTCGTGGGCGTCGCGACCCGCGGCGAGCCGCCCTACCGCCAGGTCATCACGCACGGCTTCACGGTGGACGCGGAGGGCCGGAAGATCTCGAAGAGCCTCGGCAACGACGTGGACACCCACAAGCTCATCGCCCAGTACGGCGCGGAGATCCTCCGCCTCTGGACGATCATGGTGGACTACCGCGAGGACATGCGCTTCTCGGACGAGATGATGAAGCGCGTGGCCGACGCCTACCGCAAGGTCCGCAACACCTGCCGGTACCTGCTGTCCAATCTCTACGACTTCGAGCCCGCGAAGGACGCGGTGCCGGACGCGTCCCTGGACGACCTCGACCGCTACGCCCTGAGCCGCCACCGGCAGGTGGTGGCGCGGGTGCTCGAGGCCTACGACGCGTACGAGTTCCACGTCGTCTACCACCAGCTCGTGCAGTACTGCTCGGCCGACCTGTCGTCGTTCTACCTGGACGTCCTCAAGGACCGGCTCTACTGCGACGGCGCGGCGAGCCCGCGTCGGCGCTCCGCCCAGACGGTGCTCTTCCGCATCGTGCGCGACCTCGCGCTCCTGCTCGCCCCCGTGCTGCCCTTCACCACCGACGAGGTCTGGCCGCTCGTCCCGGGGGTCGGCGAGGGTTCCGTGCACTTCGCGGTCTTCCCCATGCGGGAGAGCCCGGACGACGCCGTGCTCGCGCGCTGGTCGACGCTCCTGGACGTGCGGGCCGCCGTGACGAAGGCCCTCGAGGAGGCCCGCAACGCCAAGCTCTGCGCGGCCAGCCTGGAGGCCCGGGTGACGGTGAAGGCTCCCGCCGAGACGCTCTCGGCTCTGCGTCGGCACGAGGAGGCGAGCCGGGTCTTTCCGGGGAACCTCGCCAACCTCTTCATCGTCAGCAAGGTCGAATTGATGGAGGCGCCCTCCGTGTCCGTCGAAGTGGCCCGCGCCCCGGGCGCCAAGTGCGAGCGTTGCTGGACCTTCTCGGAAAAGGTGGGGCACCTTCCCGTTCATCCCGCGGTGTGCGAGCGCTGCGCTTCGGTGCTGGAGTCGGCGTGAAGCAGCGCGGCCTCTACGCCCTGATCATGGCGGGGGTGGTCGCCCTCGACCAGCTCACTAAGTGGCTCGTCGTCCGCTCGCTCGACCTCCACGAGTACCGCCCGGTGGTGGACGGCCTCCTGAGCCTCAGCCACGTGCGCAACCGGGGAGCGGCCTTCGGCATCCTGTCCGACGCCGATCTGCCTTACCAGGCCGTCCTCTTCTCGGCCCTGAGCTTCGTCGCGCTCCTCGCCATCGCCGTCTACGCCTACCGCCTCCCCACGGAGGCGCGCCTTCCCCGCACCGCGCTCACGCTGGTGCTGGGCGGGGCCGTGGGCAACCTCATCGACCGGGTCAGGCTCGGATACGTCGTGGACTTCATCCACGTCTACTGGCGGCAGTACCAGTGGCCGGACTTCAACGTGGCCGACTCCGCGATCTCGATCGGCGTCGCTCTCCTCATCCTGGACATCCTCCGCTCGCCCGCGCGGACGCACACGGGGATGACGGAGATGGCCTCGTCCACCGGGAGGACCGACTGACATGCATCCCCGCCTCTGGACGCTCCCCGCGTTCGACCTGTGGGGCCGGCACTTCGCGCCCGTCCTCCCCACCTACGGCGTCCTGCTCGCGATCGGGTTCCTCGCCGGCCTGTGGGTGGCGTCGCGCCAGGCGAAGAAGGCGGGGCTCAACGCCGAGCGCGTCACCGACATGGCGGTCTGGGTGCTCATCGCGGGGATCATCGGGGCGAAGCTCATGCTCGTCGCGGTGGACTGGAAGCGCTATTCCTCGGAGTCGCTCGACCTCTGGTCGCTCTTCCAGAGCGGCGGCGTCTTCTACGGCGGGCTCATCGGCGGGATCCTCGCCGCCTGGTACTTCGTGCGGCGCTACCAGCTTCCCGCCTGGCCGACGGCCGACGTCCTCGCTCCTGGAGTCGTGCTCGGCCAGGCCATCGGCCGCCTCGGCTGCTTCTTCGCGGGATGCTGCTACGGCAAGCCGGCGAGCGTGCCCTGGGCGGTGACCTTCACCGATCCCTACGCGCAGCGCCACGTGGGGACGCCCCTCGACATCGCCCTCCACCCCAGCCAGCTCTACGAGTCGCTCGCCTGCTTCCTGATCTTCTTCTTCCTGCTCTGGCTCGCTCCTCGCAAGCGCTTCGCGGGGCAGGTCGTGCTGACGTACGCGGTCCTATACTCGGTGGCGCGATTCCTCCTCGAGTTCTTCCGCGGCGACCCGGAGCGAGGCGGCGCCTGGGGCCTGTCGACGTCGCAGATCGTCGCGGTGGTGCTCGTGCTCGCGGCCGGGTATCTGTTCACGCGCCTCCGCCGGCGTCCCGTCGCCGAAGCACCCGCCCCTGCCTGAGGCCCGCGCTCGGGGACCCTCGAGCGTGGCCGGCGAAGAGACTCACGAGCTCGTCGTCCTTCCTGGAGACGAGGGCAAGCGACTCGACGTGTGGCTGGCGGCCGCTCTTCCCCACCTCAGCAGGGCCCGCATCCAGGGCTTGATCGGCGAGGGTCGCATCCGCGTCGACGGGACCCCTGCCCGGGCCTCGACCCGCGTCCGCGCCGGACGAACCGTTTCCGTGAGCATTCCCGTTCCCGTCGAAGCGGTGCCTCAGCCGGAAGACATCCCGCTCGACGTCGTCTACGAGGACGCCCACCTGCTGGTGGTGAACAAGCCGGCCGGGCTCGTGGTGCACCCGGGGGCGGGAACGCCGCGGGGCACGCTCGTGAACGCGCTGCTGCGGCGCGTGCGCGACCTCTCCGGCGTGGGCGGCGTCATTCGCCCGGGGATCGTCCACCGCCTCGACCGGGGGACGTCGGGCCTGCTCGTGGTGGCGAAGGACGACGCGACCCACCGGGCCCTGGCCGCCCAGTTCGCGGGCCGCAGCGTGGAGAAGGAGTACTTGGCGCTCGTCGTGGGTGTGCCGCGGGTCCGCACGGGCGAGCTGCGCGCTCCCATCGGCCGCGACCCCGTGCACCGGCAGCGCATGTCCGTGAGAGCCGGCAAGGGACGCGAAGCCCGGACGTCCTGGCAGCTGCAGGAAGCATTCGACGGGGCCGCGCTCCTGCGGGTGCGCATCCACACCGGGCGGACGCACCAGATCCGCGTCCATCTCGCCTCCGCCGGTCATCCCGTCGCCGGGGATGAGACGTATGGCGGTCGCCATTCGCGCAGGACGGCGGCGAGCGAAGCCCTCGGTGAGCTCACGCGTCCCGCCCTTCATGCCTGGCGTTTGTCGTTCGTCCATCCCTCGTCCGGCCAGCTCCTGTCCTTCGAAGCCCCTCTCCCCGCCGATCTCGAACGCGTCCTCGCCCGCCTCCGCGCCGGCTCCAGAGCCGGCCTGCTATGATGACGCCCATGGCTCGAGCTCGCCGGTTGGGCGGCCGGCGGGTGTACGACGGCAAGGTCCTCGCGCTCGACGTGGACGAGGTGGAAGAGCCGGGCGACGTGCGCGCCGTGCGCGAGGTCGTACGCCACCGCGGGTCCGTGGCCGCCCTTCCCGTGCACGCTGACGGCCGCGTGGTGCTCGTCCGCCAGTACCGCTACGCCGTGGACAGCGACGTGTGGGAGCTGCCCGCGGGACGGCTCGACCACGGCGAGACCCCGGAGACGGGAGCCCGGCGGGAGATGGAGGAGGAGGTCGGCCTGCGCGCGGAGGCGCTCGAGCCGCTCGTGACCTTCTTCACCACCCCGGGGTTCTGCGACGAGAAGATCCACGTCTTCCGGGCCACGGGGCTCACCGAGGTGGAAGCGCGGCCCGAGGCGGACGAGCGCATCGAGCCGCGCGCGTTCGACCTCGCGGAGGCGGTGGAGATGATCCGGCGCGGCGAGGTCAAGGAGGGCAAGACGCTCGTCGCCCTCCTCCTCGAGAACGAGCGCCGGCGCGGCGCCAAGCACTCGTGAGCGACGACCGGCGCCGAGCCCGCCGGCGGAACCTTCCCTTCGTCCGCAGCGCCGTGCTCGAGGTGCGCGGACGGAACCACATCGTAGCCGTGCAGGACTTGAGCGCGGACGGCGCGTTCCTCTCCACCCGCATCCCGATGCAGGACGGGGAGCGGCTGCGCCTGCGCACCGTCCTCCCCCGCGACGGGCGCGAGGTCACCATCCCCTGCCAGGTCGTGTGGACGAGCGAGAAGCTCGACGCCTCTTCCGGCCGGCCCGCCGGGGTCGCGGTGCGATTCGTCGGCCTCGACCCCACGGTCCAGCGGCGGCTCTCCGAGTTCTCCGAGGAGGGATTCGCCCCCGGACCCGAGCCGTCGCCGCTGCAGCACTACGAGTACCGCGTGGTGGACGCGGCGGAGATCGTAGGAGACGAGCTCAACCAGCTCGGCCTCGACGGGTGGCAGCTCTGCGCCACGCTGCCCGCCGGCAAGGGATTCCGGCTGATCTTCGTGCGAAGGCTCTGAAGCCCGGCCGCAACTCGGGCTACTTCACCTGGATCGACGCGACGTAGTCGACGAGACCGTCGATCTTCTCCTTCACCCGGCTCTCCGAGTACTGCTCGCCCGGCTCCTTGAAGGCGTCGCCCCACACCGGCATGTCCGGCCCTCCGTGGCCCTTCACGGGACTCCGGCCGTCGATGATTCGATACACAAGGTCCTTGGGGTAGCTGCCCTTGTTGCGCCGGGCGAGGAGCGTCAGGTCCGGCGGCGCGACGCGGAGGCGCTCGGTGAGGACGCCATCGCCCTTCCCGTCGGCGCCGTGGCAGACCGCGCAGTACGTCTGGTAGGTAGCCCGCCGCCCGGTCGAGGCGGACGCGTCGGGTCGTTCCGGGGTCGCCTGGCCGGAGAGCAACGTCAGGAGCGGGAGGGTGAAGACGAGAGGCCATGCCTGCGGCATGCTTCCTCCTTCGGCGCGGCGAGACGCCCGCGCACCGTCAGCCGCAGTGTCCCGCCGGCCCCCCTTCGCGGCAATGAACAGTTCGCATCATTCGTTCAGAACGGACGCGCGAGAGAGAGCCAGAGCACGAGCGGCAGCGCGAGGCCGCCGAGCGGCAGCGCGATCGCCCACACCATGCCCTGCATGGACGCCCCGCGCTCGAGCTGGCGGGACGGCGGCGGAGCAGTGAGGCCGGGGCGGATCCAGAACGCGCCCACGTACGCGAGGAAGGCTTCCAGGGGAACGAACAAAAAGGCGACGATGCCGATCTTGAGGGCGAGCCAGCGCGGGTAGGCGAGCGTCCAGCCGTGGGCGCGCATCGACGCGTAGCCGGTCAGGAGGACGAGCGCGAAGGCAACGGACTGGACGAGCACGAGGAGGTGCCAACGGCGGCGGGCGGCAACTTCCTTGGCCTCCCCGCCACGACGTGCGCGGCGGACGAGCAACGGATAGAGCGTCGCTGCCGCCAGCCAGACCAGGGCGGCGGCGAGGTGCAGGTCAGCTCCGCTCTTCCCGCAGCACGATGTGGTTGACGTTCGACCAGGGCACGAAGATGTGGCTCACCACGTTCTCGACGTCACCGCCCTCCATCACCGTGCGCTGCACCTCGAAGACGATGCCCACGAGGTCCGAGCGCACTACCGAGCAGTTGTGCCAGACGTGGTCGCGGATCGCGATCTCCTTGAGCGCCGTTCCCGCAGGGAGACCCTGTGGCTCGGACATGCCCGTCTCCTCTCCCCCCGGTTGCCTAATCGTAGTACTCGAGGCCGAGGTGCGTGATGAGGTCCTCTCCGCGCAGGTGGCGGAGCGTGTTCTTGAGCTTCATGAGCTGGATGAACAGGTCGTGCTCGGGGTAGAGGCCGGGCGCGGTCATGGGGCTCTTGAAGTAGAACGACAGCCACTCCTGGATCCCGCTCATGCCCGAGCGCGCGGCGAGGTCGAGGAAGAGCGCGAGGTCGAGCACGATGGGCGCGGCGAGGATGGAGTCGCGGCAGAGGAAGTCCACCTTGATCTGCATCGGGTAGCCCATCCACCCGAAGATGTCGATGTTGTCCCAGCCTTCCTTGTTGTCGCCGCGCGGCGGGTAGTAGTTGATGCGCACCACGTGGTGGAACTTGCCGTAGAGGTCGGGGTAGAGGTGCGGCTGCAGGATGTGCTCGAGGACGCCGAGCTTGCTGACCTCCTTCGTCTTGAAGGAGTCGGGATCGTCGAGCACCTCGCCGTCTCGGTTGCCGAGGATGTTCGTGGAGTACCAGCCGTCGAGCCCGAGGAGGCGCGCCTTGAAGCCGGGCGCGAGGAGCGTCTTCATGAACGTCTGGCCGGTCTTGAAGTCCTTGCCGGCGAGGGGCGAGCCTGTCTTCTTCGCGAGGTCGACGAGGGCGGGCACGTCCGCGGAGAGGTTGGGCGCGCCGTTCGCGTAGGGGATCCCTGCCTTGATCGCGGCGTAGGCGTAGATCATCGAGGGCGGGATCTCCGGGTCGTCGAGCTCCAGCCCCCGCTCCAGCTTCTCCAGCGTCGAATGGACCTCGCTGCCCTTCTTGTAGATCTCGGTGGAGCCGCACCACACCATGACCAGGCGCGAGAGGTTGTTCTCCTTCTTGAAGCGGAGGATGTCCGCCGTGACCTGCTCGGCGAGGTCGCGCTTGTTCTTGCCCTTCTTGACGCTCTCCCCGCGCAGCTTCTTCACGTAGGCGGGGTCGAACACCGCGGGCCACGGCCGCACCGTCTTGAGGAACGGCTTCAGCGCGTCGAGGTGCTCGTGGTTGAGGACGCCGGCCTTGCGCGCCGCCTCGTAGGCGTCGTCCTCGAAGATGTCCCAGCCCCCGAAGACCACGTCCTCCAGGCGCGTCAGGGGCACGAACTCGGAGATCTTCGGGTTGCGTCCTTCCGTGCGCTTGCCCAGCCGCACGGTGCCCATCTGCGTCAGGCTGCCGATGGGCCGCGAGAGACCCTTGCGTATCGCCTCGACACCCGCGATGAAGGTGGTCGCGACCGCCCCCATCCCCGGCAGGAGAACGCCCAGCCGGCCCTCCGCGGGCGCGATCGTCCTTCCCTTCCCCGTCGCCATCTCTCGCCCTCCAGACGCGTGCGATCCGGCCCGCGCGAAATGCGAATCTTATCACACGCGCGAGGCGGGGGCCGAAGCCGACTCTACGACTGCGCGGCGGGAATGCGTCCCGCGCTCGCGAGGAAGGCGAGCGCCGCGGAGGTGAGCTCGTGGTCGTGGCGCGGGCCGACGAAGCGTCCTTCGATGAGGTGGTAGTGGAGGATCCCGGAGCGCGAGAGGTTCTCCTCCGTCTCGAACGAGTAGAACATCAGGATCCGGCTGTCCCGCGGGAGCCCGCTGTCGTCGAAGAAGCCGAAGTTGAGGTTACGCATCGTGGTCACACACGATCACCGGGAGAAGCCGTCATCGAGGAAGCCAGTCGCTGTCCAACGG
>JBKPBQ010000377.1:0-7923 GCA_046726955.1 Acidobacteriota bacterium | reverse complement strand
GCTCGGAGCTTCGTCACGTTGGCGCCGTTGTAGTTCCCCACCCAGATGTTGGCGCCGTCGAACGCGAGATACTGCGGAGTGCTCGAAACGCCCATCGGGAAGGTGCCCACGATGGCCCCGTCGCTCGGCCGCACTTTCGTCACGTTGTCGCTGCCGAAGTTGGCCACCCAGACGTTCGCCCCGTCGAACGCGAGGCCGATCGGGTTCGACCCGACGGGGTAGGTCCCGATCACGGCCCCGTCGCTCGGCCGCACCTTCATGAGGTTGCTGGTGTAGTAGTGGCACACCCAGAGGTTCGCTCCGTCGAAGACCACAGCCTCCGGCCCGTTGCCGCCCGTCGGAAACGTACCCACGTTCGCCCCGTCGCTCGACCGCAGCTTCGTCAGGGCGTTGCCATTGGCTACCCAGATGCTCGCTCCGTCGAACGCGATGCCGTGCGGGCTGCCGCCGAGCGGGTAGGTGCCCAAGGTCGCGCCGTCGCTCGGCCGCAGCTTCGTCACGCTCCAGCCGAACCGGTTGCCGACCCAGAGGCTCTCTCCGTCGAACGCCACCGACGCGGGACCGCCGCCCGCGGGGAGCGACTGCCCGGTCAGGTTGGCCTCGTACCACCGCAGCGTCGCGATCTGCAGCGGGTTCAGGCTGGCCCCCACAGCGCCGGAAGTACCCGCGGGTCCCGTCGGTCCGGTCGCACCCGTCGCTCCCGTCGCGCCCGGCAGGCCGGCGGGGCCCGTCGGGCCCTGCGGTCCTTGCGCCACCGTCGTGTCGATCGTGAGCGTGTTGCCGCTCGGCGTGATCGTGACGTTCGCGCCGGGCACGAGGTCCACGGCGCCCGAGAGGCCGTTTACCGTCGTCACCACCGGGCCTTCGAAGTACCCCGTCACGTCCACGACGAGGTCGGTCGCGCTCTTGCTGAAGACGGTGATGCCGCTCGAGGTGCCGAGCGGGATCGTGGCCGCGTTCGAGAGGGTCTGCCCGGCCTCGAAGTTCAAGGAGGACGCGAGCGGGCGGGGATCTCCCTGCGGGTAGAGGGTCAGGAAGCCCACGGCCTCCGTGTTCGTGACGGCGAGGTTGAGCTGCACCGCGCTGGCGGTAGCGGGGATGGAGCAGGCGCCGGTCGTGATCGGAAAGTCGCGCGCGCCGTCCGCTGCGAGCTTCGGAACGCCGAAGGGGCTGGGCATCGCCGCCTCCGGCCGGGTGTCGATGACGCGGCATGGGACGATCGGGTGATACGAGGACGAGCTCGCCGAAGCTCCCGCGAAGGCCAACGGCGTCGCGACCAGCACCGTCACCGTCAGTAACACGACTCGTCGCATCGATCCTCCCTGGACAGACCTGCCGCTTCCGCGGCCGGGCCAGAGGGAGCAATAACGATTCCAAGGCGTCACGACTGGAAACAGGGGACTTAGGCGGCTTGGCGGGCGACCGAAAACCGGCGCCCGGCGCGCGGCGTCACGTCACATCGAGGCGTCCTGGACGAGCCGCCAGCCGTCCGGGGTCCGCTTCATGACGACGAGCGTGAGGCCGCTCGCCTCCGGCTTGTCGCTGTAGGAGAGCCGCCAGCGCGCGACGATCGACACGGTGTCGGCGGTGGCGCGGACGTCCTCCTTCTCGAAGGCGAGCGTGCCCATGGCGGCGCGATCGGGATAGCGCTTGCGGTAGCGCGCGAGCACGGACTGGCGGCCGCGGTTGAGACCGGTCGGGGAGGCGAAGACGGCGTCGTCCGCGTAGGTGGCGCAGAACGCCTCGAGGTCGCCGCGGTTCCATGCCGCGATCTGGGCATCGAGCACCGCGGCAGCTTCGCGCGCGGGATCCGGCGCATCGGCGGCGGCGGCGCCGAGGAGAAGCAAAGCGGCGGCGAGAGCGCGGCTCATGGGACCTCCCGATGGAAAGGGCGGCCGATCGTATCGCGGCGCAGTACAATCCGACACCTTGCCGAAGGCTCACGGAGGATCCGCGATGCGCCGCTCTGCCGCCCTCGCCGTCGTTGCCGCCTTCGCGGTCGCGCCCGGGACGCTCTTCGCGCAGAAGGCCGCCGCCCCCGTCCCCGCCGGGCTCGAGCGGCTGAGCGACGAGTTCACTGCCCTCGCCCAGCGCGTCTCCCAGTCCGTCGTCCGCATCGAGGCGAAGGGCCTCGCCACGGGCCAGGGCCCCGGAGGAACGAACCTCGTGGCCCGCTCCCGCTCGATGGGCTCGGGCGTCGTCGTCGATCCCGAGGGCTACGTGGTCACGAACGCCCACGTCGTGGACGGCGCGGAGCGGCTGCAGGTGTTCCTCCTCGCGCCGCGTCCCGCGCCGGGCTCGTCCATCCTCCGCGCGCGCAGCCGCGGTGTCCCTGCGAAGGTGCTCGGCCTCGACCGCGAGACCGATCTCGCCGTTCTCAAGCTCGAGGGCGAGAAGGACCTCACGGCGCTCTCGTTCGGAGACTCCGAGAACCTGCGCGAAGGCCAGCTCGTCTTCGCGTTCGGCAGCCCCCTCGGCCTCGAGAACTCCGTGAGCATGGGCGTCGTGAGCGCGGTGGCGCGCCAGCTGCGGCCGGACGACCCGATGATCTACGTGCAGACGGACGCGTCGGTGAACCCCGGCAACAGCGGCGGGCCGCTCGTGGACAGCGGCGGGCGCGTCGTGGGCCTCAACACGGCGATCCTCTCGCAGTCCGGCGGCAGCGAAGGCATCGGCCTCGCCGTCCCCAGCAACATCGTGCGGGCCGTCTACGAGCGCCTCCGCAGCGCGAAGGGCGGGCGCTTCCGCCGGGGCACGATCGGGGTGCGCGCGCAGACGATCACCCAGGCCCTCGCCGCCGGGCTGTCGCTGCCCAAGGAAGGGAGCGTCATCCTCGGCGACGTGGCGCCGGACAGCGCCGCGGAGAAGGCGGACCTGCGGGTGGGCGACGTCGTCCTCGCCCTCGACGCCAAGCCGATGCAGAACGGCCGGCAGTTCGAGGTCAACATGTACCGGAAGGAGCCGGGCACGACGGTGACGGTGACGGTGCTGCGCGACGGGCGCCGGCAGGACGTCCCCGTCGTGGTGGCGGAGAAGCCGGAGGACCCGGAGCGGTTCGTGGCCCTCGTGGAGGCCGAGAAGAACCTCGTCCCCCGGCTCGGCGTCCTCGCCGTCGAGCTCGACGACGAGGTCGTGAAGCTCCTGCCCAAGCTCCGCGGGACCGAAGGCGTCCTCGTCGCCGCGCGCGCCCGCGAGGGGACGGACGAGGACCTCACGCCCGGCGACGTCATCTACGCCATCAACGGGGTGTCGGTGCGCTCGCTCTCCGAGCTGCGGACCGTCGTCGAGCGCACCAAGCGTGGCGAGCCGCTCGTCTTCCAGGTCGAGAGGAAGGGCCAGCTCCAGTACCTGACCCAGGAAGTCGAGTAGGAACTACCGCGCTCCCAGCCGCTTGAGGAGTTGGATCTGGCCGGCGTGGTAGAGGTCGTGCGCGGCGATGCCGCGGATGATCCGGACGTGCGTGTAGCGGCTGCCCTTCGGCGCCTTGCCGAGAGCGGAGGCGGGCAGCCGCGCCACCGCTTCGCGCAGCCGGCGATGCTCCGTCTGGAGCAGCGTGACCGCGTCTTTCCAGTCCTTCTCGGTGAGCGGAGACGGGCAGGCGATCCAGTTGCTCCCGCCGAGGGCGAAGGAGCCGCGGGGCGCTCCCGTCAGCTGTCGCCACACCGCGTACTTCCAGTAGGCGGCGTGCACGGTGAGCTCCCAGATGTTGTGACGGCCGGCGGACGGACGCCTGGCCGCCTCCTTTGCGCGCACCCGCCGCACGGAGGCGAGGAGGTTCGGCCCGTGCCACGACTTCCCCGAGAAGGCCTCGTCGATCCCGTCGAGAAGCAGCGCGATCCGCGGATCGGGCATGGGGCGCGCGCTAGGAAGGCCAGCGCTCGCCGCGCCGGACGGCGTCGAGGACCGCGCGCGCCGCGGGCCGGCTGGCGAGGACGTCGGGATCGAGGCGAAGCGCCTCCTCGAACTCCGCGGCCGCTTCCGCGACGCGGCCCACCGCGTTCAGGGCGAGGGCGTGGACCGCGCGGTAGTCCGCCTTCGCGGAGTCGAGCCGCACCGCCTCCGCGAGCGGAGCGAGGCTCTCCTCGGCGCGGCCGAGGGCGAAGAGCAGGTTCGAGCCCTGCCGGTAGTGGCAGAGCGCGCTCTCGGGATGGAGACGCACGTCCTCCGCGAGGTGCTCGGCGAGCTCGTCCCAGCGTTCCAGCGAGACGAGGTGCTTGGCTACGAGCTCGCGTACGGGCCCGACGCGACCGGGGGCGAGGACGAGCGAGAGAGCGCGCCGGCACGCCTGCAGGCCGGCCTCGCCCACGAGGTCCTCGCACAGACGCGCCTGCTCGCGCGCGGCGGGCGTCTCCGCGGGCGGTGCGGCCGCGAGGACGAGGGCGAGGAATAGCGTGCCCAAGGCCGAGCCCGCCGCTTCAGTTAGAGTCGCCGGTGCGCAGGTCCGGAACGCCGTAGGCGGCGGAGACGCGCGCTTCCGATTCCCGGACCTCCTTCGCGTCGAGGACGATGCGGGCCGGACCCTGGCCGGGAAGGAACTCGATCACGTGGAAGCCCCCCTGCGGCTCGCGGAAGGCCTTGCGCACGTCGTCGACCTGGCCCACCGCGCGGCCGTTGACCCGCACGACGATGAGGTCGCGGAGGTCCTGGTAGCCGAGGTTCGCGGCGTCCGGCAGCACGCTCGAGAGGAGCACGATGCGTGGACGCTCGGCCGTGGGCAGCAGGCCGTCGCGCTCGTTGGCGATCAGGAGCCGTGGGGGCGCGCGCCGGTTGAAATCGCCCCACGTGCTCAGGTAGGGCCCGGAGAGGTCCTGGAAGACGAGCCCCCCCAGCACGGCGTAGTCGGGCCCGCGGCCCACGACGTAGGCGGGAACGCGGTCCGTGTCCGTGGGCATTCGCGTCAAGACCATGGAGACGGTCTTGCGCTCGCCGTTGCGGAGGACGCGCATCTCGAGCGTGTCCCCGGGACCCCGTCCGTCGGTCAACAGCAGTCCGAAGGACTGGCGGCCGTAGAGAGGGTGCTCGAACTGCCCCGACGGATCGAGGGGCACGCCGGCGATCTCGAGGAGCACGTCGCCCACCTCGAGAATGCCGGCGGCCGGACCGTGGGGCAGGACGCGGGTGAGCCTGATCCCGCCTTCCTCGGGAGAAAGCCCCAGCGAGTCGCGGAGCGCGGGGTTCGTGAGCTCCTGCCAGCTGATGCCGGCCCGCGCGAAGCCCGGGTAGCCCCCGGTGGAGGCCGCGGCCAGGAACGCGCGCAGCACGGGAGCGGCGATCGCGGCCGCGCTCTCCCCGGACTTCGCGGTGGCGAGGCCCACGACCTGGCCGCCCGCCATGATCACGTCGCCGTCGCCGGCGTCGGCGCTCGTGGTGACGTCGAGGGTGAGGAGCGTCGTGCGCGAGAAGCCGTGGCGGCCGCTGCGCACCTGCCGGACGCTCCCCGACGAGGAGTCGAACTGTCCGACGCGCGGCCAGCGGTGGATGGTCACGTCACCCGACGTCGGAACGCGGTCCGCGATGGGCAACGGCGCGAGGCCTTCCCAGAACGCGGGATCGTCCACCGCTACGAGCGCGAGCGGTCCCTCGGGATCGAACAAGTCGAGCCGCGCCGGCGTACGCTGGTCACGGCCCAGCTTCTGGGCCTCGATGAGGAGCTGGTTGCCGATTCCCGGGCTGCTGACCAGAATCCGGTGGTCGGAGACGACGAGGCCGGTGAGGCTGCGCGTCCAGGGCGGCTGCTTCGCCCACGGCGTCTTCCAGTTCCACTCCTGGCCGGTGACGCGCAGGGTGACGATGCCCGCCTTCGCCCGCTCGAGCGGAGTGGGGACGGACGGCGTCGCCGCCGGCCGGGGCGCAGTGGCGCAGCCGGCCGCGACCAGCAGGCTAAAGGTTGCGGTCGCGCGCGATCGCATACTGCTTGAGGATCTCGGCATGGGCCCGTGACGCCTTCTCCCGCTCGAGCGATTCCGTTCCCGCGTTCTCGAACTCCAGCCGGTGGAAGCGGTCCTGGTTCGATTCGAACGCCGTGACCACGTCGGCGAGCGACTGGATCTCCCGCCCGTTGATGCGCTCCACCACCACCGGACCGTTGAACGTCATCTGCGCGTTGGCGGCGTGGCGGAGGACGCGCGTCAGCACGACGACCTCGCGGTCCGCCGTCTCCGGCTGCTCGGCCTCGCGGAAGAGCTGGTGCCAGACGAGGTTCCGGTCGGCGCTCTGCGCCCAGCCCCGGCCGTAGGTCTTGAGGAGCTCCGTGTCGAGGGGCATGAACACGAGCCCGGCGTAGATCACGAAGCGGGGGGCGACGCCGTAGCGGTTGCGCTTGTTGTCGAAGCGGGCGACGCGCTTCGACACCGCGGTCAGCGCCTGCTCGGCGCCGTCGCGCCAGACGGTGAGCTTCACCGTCTGGCCCACCTGCTTCAGGTCCAGGAGGTGCTCGAAGGTCACCCGCGCGTCGCCCAGACGCACGGTGCCGTCGTCCGCGACCGCGACCCCCTCGACGGAGGTGATCACGTCCTGCGGCTTCACGATGCCGTCGAGCGTGCTGTCCGGAGCCACGAGGTCGACCACGACCCCGCTCTTGCCCGCGGGCAGGCCACGCTCGCGGCGGTAGGCGGGGGACAGCAGCGGCGAGGTCTGGAGGCCGGAGTCGGGATAGCCGTCGTACTGGCCGTCTTCGAGGTCGTCGAGGAAGTGGCGGACGACCGGAACCGGGATGAAGAACCCCATGTTGTCGAAGCCCGGGAAGCCCTGGAAGGCGACGCCGACCACGTAGCCGTCCTGCACCACGGGGCCGCCGCTGTTGCCGGGATTGATGGCCGCGTCCGTCTGCACCACGAGGTGGGCGTCGATGCCGCTGTGGACGTAGCCGCGCGACTCCACGCGCGACACGATGCCCGCGGTGGACGAGACGTCCTGCCCGCCGAGCGGAAAGCCGTAGGTGAGGACCCGGCTGCCCGAGCGGGGCAGGCTGCCGAGACGCAGCGGCTTCATCCCCTTGCCGAAGCCGGCGTCGGCGACGCGCAGCACAGCGAGGTCGCAGTCGTTGCCCACGGCTTCCACCGTGGCCACGTAGGGGTCGGCCTGGTCCGGGCGGCGGACGAGCACTTGCCGTGCGTCCGCCACCACGTGGGCGTTGGTCACGATCCGCCCGCCCTCGATGAGGAAGCCGCTGCCGAGGCTCGCCTCCACGGCCTCCTGCTTCCAGGGCAGCGACCAGTCGAAGCGGGAGCGATAGACCTGCAGGAGGGCGACGGACTCGGCGGCGTTCGGCTCGGGGACGGGGAGGGCGGCTAGAAGGAGAGCGGCCAGAAACGTCATCTTTTGAGGATACCCCGGAACGAGTACCCTGGGGACAGCCCCGAGGGCGGCTTGCCCCAGATCTCCTTCTGCCTCGTCGACGCCGACAGCGACTTCCAGCAGGTCCTGCGGGAAGACGCGGAGGCGGCGGCCAAGGCGGCGAGCGTCTCGCTGGACGTCTTCTGGTGCGGCCACGACCTCGCCTCGCAGCTCACGGAGATCGGCCGGCGGCTCGCCGCCCCCCCGCGGCCCGACGCGCTGCTCGTCCTCGCCGTGCGCGACCGGGGGCTCGGCCACCTCGTGCGGGACGCCGCGCGCGCCGGCACGCACTGGGTCTTCATCAATCGCTCCGAGGACGATCTCGACAGCCTCCGCCGCGAGTTCCCGAAGCTCATGCTCTCGTGCGTCTGCGCCGACGAGCTGGACCCGGGCCGCATCCAGGGCCGGATCATGGCCCAGCTCCTCCCGGGCGGCGGCAGGGTCCTCTACGTCGAGGGATCGCGGCGCAGCCTCGCCGCGCGCGACCGCACGGCGGGCGCTTTGGAGGCGATCGCGGGAAAAGGGATCGAGCTCGTCCGCCTCGAAGCGGGCTGGACGAGCCGGGAGAGCGAGACGACCGTGCACAAC
>JBKPBQ010000376.1:0-15966 GCA_046726955.1 Acidobacteriota bacterium | reverse complement strand
GTTCGCGGCGCTGTCCGCGCGCGAGCGCGAGATCCTCGCGCTGATCACCGAGGGCCTCGGCAACGCCGAGATCGCGGAGCGGCTCGCCCTCAGCGAAAAGACCGTGCGCAACCACGTCTCGAACGTTTTCGACAAGCTCGGGGTCTGGACGCGCGCCCAGGCCATCGTCTTCGCCCGCGACCGCGGGTTCCGGACTGGAGGCTGATCGGCAGTAGCTACGTCGTCGAGGGCTCAGAGGACGCCGCGAGGCCCCGCCGCCCTCTTCTTCGAAAGACGCCGTAGGACACGGGACCCGACGCGAAGACGGCCACGGCGATCACCGCCTGGACGACGTCGAACCCTTCGCCTTTTCGGAGGCTCTGGAAGATCACGAGGACGGCCAGCGCCACGCTGGGCGCCGTCATCAAGACGAGGCCGAGACGCCCCACCGGGATGCGGAAGCCGCCCGCCACTCCCTCCGCCGGCCGCGAGCGGAGGCGGAAGAGCGACGCGTAGATCAGCATGTAGCAGAGCACCTGCACGAGGGAGAACAGCCCGGCCAGCTTCGCGAACGGCAGGACGCAGAGAGCGGTGAGCACGATCCCGCCCGCCACGAGCGACGCCACGGGAGTGCCGAAGCGCGCGTGCCGTCGGCCTAACCAGGAAGGAAACAGCCCGTCCTCGGCGAGGACGAGGGGCAGCCGCGACTGGCCGAGCACGGTGACCATCAGGAGGCACGCGTTGCTGAGGAGCCCGCCCGCGGCCATCGCCGCGCCCAGGGCGGGCCCGCCGATGGAGGCCGCGGCCTCCGAGAAGTGCGCCTCGTTCCATGCCGTCCAGTCCCCGTTCGCGGCGAGGGCGGCGACGGTGGGCAGGATGTAGCTGAGGGCGATCATGGGCACGGCCCAGGCCAGCGCGAGGGGAAACGACCGCGACGGGTTCTCCACCTCTTCCGCGTTGACGGTGAGCTTCTCGAAGCCGGAATAGAGCCAGATCGCGATCAGCAGGCCCTCCAGGAAGGCGGCTCCAGCCGTCTTCCCCGGAGCCACGAAGGGTGTCACGGGATCGAAGCGCCAGCCGAGAACCCCCAGGAGCGTCATGGCCACGAAGGGAACGAAGATGAGGACCGTCAGGACGACGGCCGCGGTGCCCACGACCTGGATGCCCCGGTAGTTGAGGGCCACCGTGAGCCACACGAGGCCCGCCGCGACCAGGAAGTGGCCGAACGGCGACAGAGACGGAAAGAAGTGCCGGAAGTAGCTGGCGAAGAGGACGGCGAAGGTCGCGTTCGTGGCGAAGATCGCGAGCCAGGTGAACCAGCCCGCGAGATAGCCGGTGAACTCGCCGAACGCGAGCCGGGCCCAGCGGTAGTAGCCGCCTTGCACCGGGAAGCGCGCCGACAGCTCGGAGCAGGCGAGCGAGAGCGGCGCCGCCCACACGAGGGGCAGCACGGCCAGCGTGAGGATCGCCATCCCCGGACCCGAGGACGAGACCATCTCCTCGAGGCCGTAGGCCCCGCTGCAGATGACCGCGTAGGTCATGAAGACGAGCTGGAAGGCGGTGGCTCTCGGCCGGGAAGTGCTTTGGCTCATTGGATCCAGTCGAGGAGCTTGTACCACGCGCCGACCGCCGGGAGGAACCAGGGGCGGCCCGCGTAGAGGGGAATCGGCCGGAACGGGAGGTCGTCGAGGGGAGTGGGGCGCCCGCGGCCGAGGGCGAGGTCCGCGACGCGCGCGCCCAGATAGTTGGCGAGGGCGACGCCGTGGCCGGCGTAGCCCACCGCGTAGTGCATTCCGTCGAGGCGCCCCGCCCGCGGCAACAGGTCCGTCGTCACGCCGATGTTGCCGCTCCAGGCGTACTCGATCTCGACATCCGCCAGCTCGGGAAAGACGCGCGCCATGCCCTGGCGCAGGATCTCCGCGCTGCGCCGCGTGCTCGAGGGAGTGGACGGGGTGAACTGCGCGCGTCCGCCGAACACGAGGCGATCGTCGGGCGAGAGCCGGAAGTAGAAGAGGAAGTTCTTGGAGTCGAAGGCCACGCGTCGGCGCGGCAGAAGGCGGGCCGCCACGTCGGGTCCGAGCGGGCGTGTGGCCACGATGAACGAGCCGATGGGCACGATCCGCCGCCGCAGCGCCGGCACCGCGGCGTCCGTGTAGCCGTTGGTGGCGACGACCACGTCCGTCGCGACGACGGGACCGGCGGAGGTCGTGATCCGGAAGCCGCCGGCGTCGCGCGTCACGGCAAGGGCAGGAGTCCTCGGGAAGAGCCGTACGCCCGCGCGCGCCGCCGCGTCGGCCAGCCCGCGGACGTAGCGGCCCGGGTGCAACGCGCCGCTCCGCTCGTCCACGAGGAGGCCGTGGTAGAGGTCCGACCCCAGCTCGCTCCGCTGGTCGGCCTTCGCCACGAGCCGGACCGGATGGTCGAAGACGCGGGCGAGGGTCTCCTGCTCGCGGCGGAAGCCATCGAAGTGGGCCGGCTTGAACGCGGCCTCGAGGTGCCCGGCCCGGCGGTAGTCGCACTCGATGTGCTCGTCGGCGACGAGCGATTCCAGGAAGCCGATCGCTTCGAGCGAGAGCGCGAAGAGAGCGCGCGCCCGCTCGACTCCGTACCGCTGCAGCAGCGTCGACACCCCGACCTTGAGCCCGGTGAGGACCTGGCCCCCGTTGCGCGAGCTCGCTCCCCCGCCGATCGCCTGCTTGTCGAGCACGACCACGCGGGCCCCGCCCCGCGCGAGGCGGAGCGCGGCCGAGAGCCCCGTGTACCCGCCGCCGACCACGGCGGCGTCCACCCGCGCGGGCGGGGGCTCTCCCGGCGGCCCCGCGGGCCGAGCGAGGTCCTGGCCCTCGTCCCAGTACGGCCTCTCCTCGAGCAGCATCGTCCGCGAGCTGGCGCCGCCCGCGAGGCTCACTTTCGGGGCGGGGCGAGGCCCGGCACGTCGAGCAGCTCCGCCAGGAATCGGTGGTGGCTCGGGTGCACGGTGCAATAGTCGACCCTGAGACGCACGCGGTCGCCGTCTTCGCTGAACGAGTACGAGACCACGGCGGGGTTCTCGTCCGCCAGCACCAGCCTGACCTCGGCGCGGATGCGTCCCTGGGGGTCGTCGAACGCGACGTCGAGAGAGGCGCGGCGACAGGGGCCGAGGATTCGCGGCTCGAGACGTGTCAAGAGCTCGAGTGTCGCGAGCGCGAGGAGCGTCGTGAGCAGCCCCAGGGCCGGGAAGCCGGCTCCGATGAGCAGCCCGATGGCCGCCACCACCCAGATGGTGGCCGCGGTCGTGAGCCCGGTGACGGCGCCCCGAGCGTGCAGGATCGCGCCGCCGCCGAGGAAGCCGATGCCCGTCACGACCTGGGCCGCGATGCGCGTGGGGTCGACGCCCGAGACCTTCTGCGTGGCGAGCAGGAGATCGCCCGTCAGCATGTAGAGCGTCGAGCCCAGGCAGATCAGGATGTGCGTGCGGAAGCCGGCGGATTTGCCGCGGCGCTCCCGCTCGATGCCGATGACGCCGCCGCACACCACGGCGAAGCCTGCCCGGAGCAGGAAATTCGGGAGCACGGCGAGCAGCTGGTCGATCGCCTCCATGCCGAGCCTCGGACTCGGCCGGAGCATAGCAGGGACCGCGGGCCCGCGAGGGGCTATGCTGCTCGTCGGGGGAGCCGGAAAGGTCGGTCATGCCGGAGGCTCCTGGACGGAAGCGAGGCGATCCGGACGAGCGCCGGGCGCTCGGCCGCGCGCTCCGGCGCGTGGTGTCGCGCCGAGCGCAGGGCGTGTGGTCCGCCCGCGCGGCCCGGCCGGACCCGATCTCGATCCTCCGCGAGGCGAACGCCGCGAGGATTCCCGAGCTCGCGGCCTTGAAGACGTTCCGCATGTCCGCCTCGCCGTTCGCGTTCTTCCGCGGCGCGGCACCGGTGATGGCGGCCGACCTGGCGACGCTGCCGCGGACGGGGCTCGTCACCCAGATCTGCGGCGACGCCCACGTGCAGAACCTCGGCGCCTACGCAGCTCCGGACGGTCACCTCGTCTTCGACCTGAACGACTTCGACGAGACGATCGAAGGTCCCTGGGAGTGGGACCTGAAGCGTCTGGCGACGAGCCTGGTCCTGGCCGGGCGGGAGGCGGGGGCGCGGCGCGCGACCCGGCGGGAAGCCGTTCGCACGCTCGTCCGCGCCTACCGGGAATCCCTCGACCGCCTGGCCCGCCTGGCCGTCCTCGATCTCCTCAGGCTCGAGGTCCGGCGCCCGCTCCGCACGGACGTGATCCACCGCGTCCTGCTCAAGGCCGAGCGCGTCACCAACGACTATGCCCTCCAGAAGCTGACCGTGCGGTCGCACGGCGGCCAGCCGCGCTTCCACGACCGTCCCCCGGTCCTCTACCACGTCCGCGCGCGCGTGGCGCGCTCGGTCCGGGCCGCGCTCCGCTCCTACCGCGACACGCTCGGCCCCGACCGCCAGCTCGTCTTCGACGCGTACCGTCCCGTGGACGTGGCCTTCAAGGTCGTGGGCACGGGCAGCGTGGGCACGCGCGACTTCGTGGTGCTGCTGCTCGGCCGCAGCCCCGGGGACCCGCTCTTCCTGCAGGTCAAGGAGGCGCTGCCCTCTTGCTACGCGCGCTTCCTGCCCGCCGCCCCGCGCTACGCTCACCAGGGCCGCCGCGTCGCCGAGGGCCAGCACCGCATGCAGAGCGCGACCGATCCCCTGCTCGGCTGGACGAGCATCAACGGCCGCGACTTCATCGTCCGCCAGCTCGCCGACCACAAGGCCGGCCTCGAGCCGGGGGCGCTGCGCGGCGACGCGCTGCTGAGCTTCGCGCAGGTCGCCGGCGAGATCCTGGCGAAAGCCCACGCCCGGACCGGAGACCCCGCCGCGATCGCCGGCTACTGCGGGCGCGGCGACCGGCTGGACTCTGCGATCGTGCGCTTCGCCGTCGCCTACGCGGACCAGACCGAGCAGGACTACGCGCGGCTGCTCGAGGCGATCAAGGCGCGCGAGATCAAGGCCGCCTCGGAGCTCCGGCTGCGCCGCGACTGGCATCGGGCCCGCCGGTCGCCCGCCCGTCCCCGGACCGCCAGCGCGGCCCGCTAGCCGTCGCGCACGTGGTAGCGGGCGGGCGGAAGGCGAGCGGGACGGCGCCCGTGGCGCACCGCCCCGACGATCGGGGCGTAGGCGAGCTCGCGGCCCTCCTGCACGCAGCGCAGCATCAGCCCTCCGCGGCTCATGTCGCCGCGACCGACGAAGTCCGAGGGAAAGAAGATCCGCTCCCCCAGCACGGACGTCAGCACGTCCACATACTTGGCGGACGCGATGCTGCCGAGGAGGACGACCTCCGCGTCGGCCCAGTCGGGGGCGAGCGCCTTCAGGTGGCGCAGGAGCGGCCGGCGGTAGCGGGCCTCGTCGGCGTCCACGTCCACCCGCGCGTAGCGGAGGAGGTCGCGGGGTCGGAGGAGGGATTCGGGTCCGCGCAGCCCGTCGCAGGGCGTGATCACGTGGATGCCGGCATGGTCGTCCGGCGGCCGGGCGAAGGCCCGGGCGTAGGCGAGCTTGCCGCGGAAGTAGAGGCTGCTCACGAACGCGAAGACCTCGCCGAGCGGCGCGCCCTCCTCGCCGTGCAGCCGCTGGCCGAGATCGTGGATCGCCCCCGGCCTCTGGAGGAGCTGGGCGCGGCGGCCGGAGCAGTCGGCCGGCGACAGCAGGAAGACCCGGAAGTGGGCGCTCACGCCTGCACCCTGTCCCGCTGCCGCTGCCGCCACTCGAGGAACCTGTCGCGCGGCCACAGGTTCGCGATGCGGGCGGGGTCCGCCCACCCGCGCGTCGCGTGCTCGACTCCCCACTGCATCCGCTCCAGCTCGCGCGCGTGGTGCGTGTCCGTGCTCAGCACGAACGTCACGTCCATGCCCCGGGCCCGGAAGAGCACGTCGCTCGTGAGGTCGAGCCGCCCGAGCGACGCGTTGATCTCGAGGGCGGTCCCCGTCTCCGCCGCCTTCCGCAAGACTGCGTCCACGTCCACGTCGATCCCCGCGCGCTTGCCGACGCGGCGGCCGGTCAAGTGGGCGATCGCGTGGACCGTGGGGTCGTCCATCACGGCGAGGATGCGCCGCGTCTGCTCCGCGCGATCGAGGTCGAAGAGCGAGTGGACGCCGGCCACGCACCAGTCGAGCTGGCGCCGGAAGTCGGCATCGTAATCGACGCTGCCGTCCCGGCCGATGTTGAGCTCGGAACCGTGGAGGAGCGTCATCGCCGGATAGCGTTCTCGGAGAGCGTCGATCTGCCGCCGCTGGGCGAGGAGCGCCTCCCGGCTCACCCCGCTCATGGCCAGGTTCTCCGCGTGGTCGGTGAGCGCGAGGTACTCGTAGCCTCTCTCGGACGCGGCGGCCAGGATCTCCTCGAGCGTGCTCCGGCCGTCGCCGGAGAGCGACGTGTGGACGTGCAGGTCGCCGCGCACGTCCTCGAGGCGCACGGCGGGAGGCAGCTCGCCCGCCGCCACCGCCTCGATCTCCCCGCGATCCTCGCGCATGGGCGCGGGGATGCACGGGAGGTCGAGGGCGGCGTAGATCGCCTCCTCGGTCTCCGAGGCGATGACCTCGCCCGTCTCCGCGTCGCTCAAGCCGTACTCGTTGAGGAGCCAGCCGCGGGCGAGCGCGCGCTGCCGGAGCTTGATGTTGTGGGCCTTCGACCCGGTGAAGTACTGGCAGGCGGCGCCGAACTGGCGCGGGTCCACGACCCGGAGGTCCACTTGGAGGCCGGTCACGGTCAGGACGGACGTCTTGGTCTCGCCGCTCCCGAGGACCTCGCGCACCGTCGGCATCGTCACGAACGCCTCGCGCACGGCCGCCGGCTCTGCCGAGGCGGCGACGATGTCCACGTCGGCGACCGTCTCCCGCAGCCGGCGCAGGCTGCCGCAGTATCGGGCGCGCTCCACCGCGGGGAGCGCCTCGAGGGCCGCCACAGACTCGCGCGCGATGGGCATGGCCTCGGCGATGGGCCGCCGCTTCTCCTTGCCCGTCGCGCCCATGCGCTCGATCGCGCGGAGGAGGTTCTCCTCCACCTTCGCCCCGAGCCCGCGGATCTCCCGGATCCGCTTGTTCTCGAGGGCGAGCCGGAGGTCGTCGAGGTTGGCGACGCCGAGCTCGGCCTTGAGCCGCAGGAGCGTCTTGGGGCCGACGCCGGGGATGCGGCTGAGCTCGAGCAGCTCGGAGGGGTACTTGCGGCGCAGCTCCTCGAGCTTGGCGATCGTCCCGCCCTCGAAGAACTCGCGGATCTTCTTCGCCGTGCTCGTCCCGACGCCGGCGATCCCCGTCAGCTGCTTCTCCGTGAGCGCGCCGAGATCGCCGCGGTAGGAGGAGATCGCCTCCAGGGCGTTCTCGTAGGCCCGCACCCGGAAAGCGTTGGGAGAGCCTTCCTCGAGCACGGTGAGCTGGGCGAGCTCGCGGAAGAGCGCGACGAGGGAATCGTGACGGCCGGCCATCTCGTCCGAGTCTATCCTCGACCGCGACGCCTCGCCCGACCGGGACGAAGGCGCTTCTCGAACCAGTAATGAGCGTAGGGCTCGTCGTTGAACGGCGTGACCTCGACGAAGCCGCTCTCGCGGTAGAGACGGATCGCCTCCGTGAGCGTGCGGTTCGTCTCGAGCCGGAGGATCCGCACGCCGGCCGCCCGCGCCCGCGCCTCGAGCTCGCCGAGCAGCCGCCGGCCCAGGCCGAGGCCCCGGGCCGACGGATCGACCCACATCCGTTTGAGCTCCGCGGGAGCGCCGGGATGGAGCTTCAGCGCGCCGCACGCGATCGCCTTTCCGCGGAGGCGGCCCACGAGCAGGACTCCGGCCGGAGGAGCGAGGTCGGCGGCATCGGCGGGAATGCTCCGGGCGGGATCGAATCCAGTGGCGAAGCGCCGGTTCAGCTCTGCGAAGTACTGGCCGATGCACCATCGAGCGTCGGCGCTCGTGGGGTCTTCGACGGCGACGTCCACGAGCGAGGCCGTGAGCAGCCGCTCGACCTCGGACATCGCGGCCACCAGCCGATCGCGCTGGGCTTCGCTCAAGGGCTCGAGGAGGCTGCGGGCGAGCCCCTCGGCGCGGCGATCGAGCACGGCTCGCTCGGCCCGGCCGCGCTTCGTGAGCCGCACCCGGCGCACGCGCCCGTCCGCGGGGGTCGCTCCGACCTCGACGAGGCGCTCGTGCTCCAGCGCGCGCAGCAGCCGGCTCAGGTACCCAGAGTCGAGCGAGAGGCGGGCGCGCAGCTCGCGGACCTCCGCTCCCCCGCCGCCGACCTCCCAGAGCAGGCGCGCCTCTCCGAGCGGCCGCTGCCGGCCCAGGAAGTGGTCGTGGAGGGCGCCCACCCGCTCGGTGACAGTGCGGTTGAACCGGCGAACGTGATCGACGGCCGCGCTCGTGTCCATTCTCTGATCTTAGTCAGAGAAGTTGGCGGGGATCAACCGGTTTCTCTTCCGGCGACCTCAGAAGCGGTCCGAGGCCCCGCCCCCACCCGAGTCGCCGCCCCCGCCTGTGAAGGACGAGGGCTCGGCCGCGGCCTTCGAGGCGGCGGCGGGAGTCGCGGCCACGATCGAGGCCGCGGCCTCGAGGGCGTGGCGCTTCGCGGGGTCGTCGAAGAGCGGGTCCGCGGTGAATCCGCCGCGCTCGCCGTTCGGCCCCGAGGCCAGGTAGCGGCGCAGCCCGAGCGCGACTCCGAGGGCGACGACGCCCCCGCCCGTGAGGACGACCCAGAGAGGTGCGACGTGGACGTAGAACCGGAGCGTGACGAGGGAGGCCACGCCGAGCCCGATCCCCAGATGGATGAGCAACCGTCGGCGCTGAGCGATCCCGAGCACGAGGAGGGCCAGGGGGAGCGCTGCCGTGCCCACGATGAAGAGCGCGCGCAGGGGCGACGCACGCGGCTCTTCGAGCCATCCGCCGACGACGGTCTCGAGCAGGCCGCTGTCCCACGACCCGACGTGCACGGCGACGTACAACGCGACCAGGCTCAGCACGAGCACGATCTCGCAGGACCGCCGGTGGCGCGGTGCGATGCCCGCGGCCGACGAGCCCGCGAGGGCGAGCGGCGCCAGGACGAGCGTCGCCACCGCCCACAGTCCGCGAGCGGCCGGAAGCTGGAGGAGCAGCGCGTAGAGCGAGACGACGGCGATCACGGCGTGGACGTTGCTCCCCCAGCGGATCGCCGCGGCCGCGCCGAGGAGGACACCGATGGCGAGAAACGCGATCGCGAAGGATCGGCCGCGAACCCCCGTGACGTCATCGAGCAGCCAGCCCGTCCCGCCGAGGAGAAAAGCGATGCTCAGGAGGCCCGTGGCCGCCTCCGCGCCCGCCTGGTCCCGCCGGAGCGTGCCGATCTGGACGTCGGTGGCCACGGCGAGGGCGACTCCGTAGACGAGGGCCGAAGCTCCGGCGAATCGTGACGACCAGTCGGCGATCGCGAAGGCGAGAAGCCAGAAGGCGACAAGAGCGATGGCCGCGAACACGAAAACGAGCACGCGGAATGCAGGACCGAGACGGACGCGGTCGTCGGGATAGAGACGCGTTACCTTGACGAGGCCGTCCGCGTCGAGCGCCCCCGCGCGGAGCCAGCCAAGCGCGGCCAGCCGGGCCTCGCGGTTGCGGTCGGCGCGCTCGGCGTCCGGCGTCATTCCGGAGCGTCCATGCCGCGGCGGGCAAGGAAGAGGCCGACGAGCAGGCCCACGGAGCTGGCGAAGAAGAAGAACGCGCCGACGACCGCTTCAGGGCGCGTGCGCAGGAAGAGGAGGGAGAGGCCCGCGTAGGCGGCGAGGACACCCATCACGAACAGCGGGAACCTCCGCCGGCGGAAGGCGCCGATCGCGAGCCCGGCGCCGGCCGCGAGCACGGCGAGCGTGTACCCGAGCTCCTCCGCGGTACCCAACCCCGATCCCGAGAGGAGCGCGGCCAGGATCAGCAGCCAACCGAGGTGGACCGCGACCGGCTCGAAGTGCGGCTTGCGGCGGAAGCGGACGAGGGCGACGCCGAGCGCCAGGAACGCCACGCCGCACAGAATCGCCTCGACGCGCAGCGCGGCCGGGCGGTCGAAGAGTACGGTGTCGAGGAGCGAGGTACGGACGCCCCGCCAGGCCGCGAAGGTGGACAAAGCGAGCGAGAACACGACGCGCGAGTCGAAGCGGACGGCGAGGACTCCCGCGAAGATCGAGACGAAGAGGAGGTGCCACGGCCACGCGCGGCCGAGCGGCGTGAAGTTCGCCTCCACGTACGCGAGCGTGGCCCCGGTGAGGAGGACGCCGAGGAGCAGCAGGTAGTCGAGGGCCAGGTGGGGGAAACGGACCTCGTCCCAGGTGAACGGGGCGGCGCGCCGCGCGACCCAGAGCAGGCAGCCGGCGGCGGCGAGCGCGAGCGCCGACGCGATGGCCACGGGCCCGAGGCGGTCGAGGTTCTGGGCGACCAGCGTCGAGACGCCCGCCATCGTCACGAGCACGCCGGCGTAGAGCAGCAGCCGAAGATCGGCGTGTACCGACACGAGGTCGCCGCGCGCGACGCGGCCGAAGCGGCCGGCCTGCTCGCGGTCGAGGACACCCTCGCGCTCCAGGCGGCCGATCGCGGCCACCACGTCGGGATTCAAGGCGCGACCGGAGTCTGGATGTAGCGGACCATCCGGAGCACGACGCTCCGCGGCAGGATCTGCGCGAGCTCCGCAAAGACGCGGTTGCGTGCGCCGGTGACGACCACACGCTTGTTCGCCTGCCAGCCACGATAGCCCTCATCCGCGACGGGCATGGAGGCCATGGCCGAGGAGGCCTTCGCGAGACGCGTCTTTCCCGTTCCCGCTCTCTCCCGGAAGTGGCTCACCGTCGGTCCCGGGCAGAGGCACGAGACCTTGAGGCCGGTCCCCCGCGCCTCCTCCCAGAGCGCCTCCGAGAACGACAGCACGAAGGCCTTCGACGCGTAGTAGACGGCCATGAGCGGGCCGGGCTGAAAGGCGGCCGTGGAGGCGACGTTCAGGACGCCGCCGCGCCGGCGCGCCAGCATCCCGTCCCAGAGGAGGTGCGTGAGCTCGACGAGCGCGCGCACGTTGAGGTCGATCATCCCGAGCTGCGTCTCGAGCGGGCTCGACGTGAGCGCCCCCGCCTGCCCGTAGCCCGCGTTGTTGACGAGCACGTCCACGCTCAGGCCTCGGGCCCGGATCGCCTCGAGGAGCCGCGCTCCCCCGCCGATGGCGCCAAGGTCCTGGGCGATGGGGGTCGCGGCGACAGAATGCTCGCGCGCGAGCCGCTCCGCGACCTCGCGAAGCGCGCCCTCCGACCGCGCGGTGAGGACGAGGTCGTACCCGTCGCGCGCGAAGCACGCGGCGAGGTCGACGCCGATGCCCATAGAGGCGCCGGTGACGAGGGCTACCTGGCCACTTCCCGGTCGCGCAGAAGCGCCCGACATGGCCGCGATTCTATCAGTGCGGGGCGCCCATGCCGCCGCCGCCCCGCGGGCTGCGCATGAGGAGCACGAGCGGCAGCATGGCCACGAAGACGAGGGCGAGCCAGCGGAAGATGTCGGTGAACGAGAGCATCATGGCCTCGCGCTGCACCAAACCGAAGAGGGCGACGCGGGCGCGCTCGGCGGCGGTGACGGCGTCGGCTCCCCGCGCCATGAAGGCGGCCTGGAGCTGGTCCAGCATCCCGCGCACCCCCGGGTTGTAGGCGTCGACGTGCGAGACGAGCGTGCTCGTGTGCGCCTGCCGGTGCCGAGTGAGCAGCGTCGTGGCCGCGGCGATCCCCATGCTCCCGCCGATGTTCCGCATCAGGTTGAAGATGCTGGTGGCGTTGCCCATGCCCTCGCGCGGGATGGGGTTCATGGTGATCGTGGTCAGCGGCACGAACAGCAGGCCGAGGCTCACGCCCTGGATGAACTGCGGCCAGAAGATGTCCCAGTAGCCGAGGCTCGTGTTGAGCGAGCCGAGCCAGAAGAGCGTCGCCGCGCCGACCACGAGCCCGACGGCCAGGATCTTCCGGGCATCGACCTTCCCCACCAGCGTTCCCACGACGGGCATGGCGATGAACGCGCCCATGCCGCGCGGGGCCATGGCGATGCCCGCCTGCAGCGACGGGTAGCCGAGGAGCGTCTGGAGGAGGAGCGGCAGGAGCACGAGGCTGCCGTAGAGGACGAAGCCGAGCACCGTCATCAGGAAGACGCCCACGGCGTAGGTCCGCACCTTCAGCACGCGCAGGTCCACGACCGGGTGATCGGCCCGGAGCTCGCGCGCGACGAAGGCGACGAGCATCACCACCGACAGCACCAGCAGCGCCACGATGACGCTCGACTCGAACCAGTCGTCCTCCTGTCCCTTGTCGAGCAGGAGCTGGAGCGCACCCACGCCCACGGCGAGGAGCCCGATGCCCCAGTAGTCGATGCGGCCGGACCGGCGCGTGATGTACGGGGGATCGAAGACGTAGAGCTGGATAAGGGTGAGGGCGACGAGGCCTACCGGGATGTTGATGTAGAAGACCCAGCGCCAGCTGTAGCTGTCGGTCAGCCACCCGCCGAGGACGGGGCCGAGGATGGGGGCGACGACGATGCCGAGCCCCCAGAAGCCCATGGCGCGTCCGCGCTCCTCCGGCTTGAACGCCTCGAGCAGCACCGCCTGCGAGATGGGCTGGAGGGCGCCTCCGGTGAGACCCTGGATGACGCGGAAGAGGATCAGGAACGGCAGATTCGGAGCGAGGCCGCAAAGAAAGGAAGCGGCGGTGAAGCCGGCCACGGACGTCATGAGGAAGCGCTTGCGTCCGAAGTAGCTGGAGATCCAGCCGGTGAGGGGGAGGATGATCGCGTTGGCCACGAGGTAGGACGTGAGCGCCCACGTCGACTCGTCGATGGTGGCCGAGAGGTTCCCGGCGATGTGCGGCAGCGAGACGTTGACGACCGTGGTGTCGAGCACCTCCATGAAGGTGGCGCTCATCACGGCGATGGCCACGATCCACGGGCTGACCTCGCGCCCGCGGGCCGCGGACGCGGGGAGGACGGCGGACGTCATCGCGTGTAGATCGTGGGCACCACGGACAGCCCCGGGCGCAGCAGGTGCTCCGGGTCCTGGCCGGCGTCGAGGACGATCTTCACGGGCACGCGCTGCACCACCTTTACGTAGTTCCCGCTCGCGTTCTCTGGGGGAAGGATGCTGAATCGCGCCCCGGTGGCCGCGGCGATGCTGTCCACCTTGCCTCGGTACTCGCGGCCGCCGTAGGCGTCCACGGAGACGACCGCGCGCTGCCCCGGGCGGATGTGTTTCAGCTGGTTCTCCTTGTAGTTGGCCGTGACCCACACCTCCTCGAGCGGCACCACCGCGAGGAGCGGCTGTCCCGGCTGGACGACCTGGCCGACCTCGACGGTACGGCGGCTCACGACGCCGCTCACCGCCGCCTTGACCTCGGTGTGCTCGAGGTTCAGGCGGGCCTGCGCGAGATTGGCCCGCGCGATCTCCGCCTTCGCGGCCGCGGAGTCGGCGCGCGCCTTCTGGATCGTCACCTGCTCGGGCCCGGTCCGGGCCTGCTCGAGGTGCGCCTTCGCCGCCTCCACCGCCTTCTCCGCCTCGCGGACCGCCGCCGCCGCCGACTCCCGCGTCGCGCGGGCGGCGTCCGCTTCGGTCACCGCGGCGTCGTACTCCATCTGCGAGACCTCGTCCTTGGCGAGGAGCGGCTTCAGCCGCTCGAGGTCCTGGGCCGCCTTCGCGGCCTTGGCCTCCGTCTCGCGCAGCCGCGCGCGGGCGGAGACGAGCCGCGCCTCCGCCGCCTCGAGGTCGCTGCCCGCCGCCGTCTCCTGCGACGAGGACATCGTGCTCGTCATGGGCACGCCGGTGTGCGCGGCCCGGGCGGACGCCTCGTTCTCCGCGAGGTCCGCCTCCGCCCGCTTCAGCGCGATCTCGTAGTCCCGCGAGTCGATGCGCACGAGGGGGGTGCCCTTCTCGACGAACTGGTTGTCGGCGACGAGCACGGCGGTCACCGTCCCTCCCACCCGGGCGGAGACGGCGTTGACGTGGCCGTCGATCTGCGCGTCGTCCGTGGAGATCCGGACCGCGAAGTGCCGCCAGGCCACGAGAAGGCTCGAGAGGAGCACCACGCCCACGACCGCCAGGATCTGCACGCGTCTCTTCGTCATCGGCTCCCTCTCAGGAACTCGCGGTAGCTCGTCTCGGCGACACCCAGCGCGCGGGCGAGCGCGGCCTTCGACACGTTGTGCTCGTAGAGGCTCTCGATGCGGTCCTCGGCGGCCCGTGCGAGCGCCTCCTGGGCCTGCGTCACGTCGATGTTCCCCGCCACCCCGGCGGAGAAGCGGTCGCGGGCCTGGGTGAGCTGCTGGCCGGCGAGGTCGTAGGCGCTCTCCGCGACGCTCACCCGCTCCTCGCTCGCCTTGAGGTCGAGGAGCGTCGTCTGGACCTCGTAGTAGACGCGCGCCCGGAGGTCCGCGAGGCCGGCCTCGGCTTGCCGCAGCTGCGCGTCCGCTTTTTGCACCCGTGCTTGAACCCTCCCTCCCTCGAAGACGGGAACGCGCACGCTCGCGGCCACGCTAAAGGTGGGAAGAGCGGTCGACGCCGTGTTACCGATCCAGCCGTAGTCGCCGGTCACGCCCACCGACGGGAGCCCTTCGCCGACGGCGGCGCGCCGCTCCTCCTGCGCCGCGCGGACGCGGAGCTCGGCCGCCTGGAGGTCGGCGCGCGTCGCGTACGCCCGCGGCAGCGCCTCTTCCTGCGAGACGGCGGGAAACGGCGAGAAGGGCATCGCGTCGGCGAGGCGGAAGGCCTGGCCGAGGGGCAGGCCGACGGTGCGGGCGAGGGCGAGCTTCTGCTTGGCCGCCTCGTCCTGGGCCACGATCAGCCTCTGCCGCTGCGCCTGCAGCTCCACCTGCGCGCGCAGCACGTCCACGCCCGCGACGAGGCCGGACTGCTTCCGGTGCGAGGCGACGTCGAAGAGGGCCTGGGCGGTGGCGAGATGCGCCTCCGCGGCGGCGATGCGGCTCTCCCCGGCCACCGCTCGGAGATAGAGGCCGGCGCAAGCGAGGACCACCGCGTCCCGCGTGCTGCGCTGGAGCGTGTCCGCGGCCTTCGCGGTGAGGCTTTCTGACTGCGCGTGCCGTATCGCGTGGAGGTCGAGGACGCTCTGCGAGGCGTACCCGCGCGCGTCGACCACGTTGAAGGGACCGATGATCTCCGGAAAGTCGCCGAAGCCGGAGAAGCCGAACGCGGCGAGGCTCACCTTCTGCCGCACCGCGGACGCGCCGGCGCGCACCTGGGGCAGGAGGTCCGAAAGCGCCTCGCGGTACTCGCCCTGGGCCTCCCGGATCCCTTCCTGGCCGAGGATGACCCCGAGGTTGTGCTCGAGGCCGCGGGCGATCGCATCGTCGAGCGTGAGGTCGAGGACGTCGGAGGTGGGCGGCCCGGACGGGACGCCGCCCAGGATCGCCGTGTCCACGGCTTGCGCGGACGCCGTCGTCGCCGCGGCGGCGAGGGCGACCGTGACCAGGAAGCGAGTGCCGGACGGCGTCATCGGCATCCCAGCGCCCTCTTCGCGAAATCCACCACGAACGCGACCTCCTTGTCCGCCTTGGCGTCCCCGCTCCAGCCCATGAGCCGGCGCAGGATCACCCCCCGAGTCATGTCGGAGATCGCGTGGGCCGCCTGCTCGGCTCCGGTCGTCCGCGCCGCGCCGTGCCGAGAGCCTTCCCGGATCGCCCCCTCGAGCAATCGGCTCTGGCGGAGGGAGAGGTCGCGGAAGTAGGGATCCATGGCCCCGCAGGCCGCGTGGCCGAACTCGGCGAGATAGATGCGGAAGAAGTCGCGGTGCTCGTCGAAGTACGCGACCTTGGTCCTGACGTAGGCCTCGAGCCGCGCGGGCAGGGAGCCCGCGCCGGCGATCGCCTTCTCGAGCGTCTCGCACAGCTCCACGAGCCCGGCCCGCAGCGCCGCCCGGTAGAGCTCGCGCTTGGAGTCGTAATAGAGGTAGAGCGTGCCCTTGGCGAGCCCCGCGGCCTGCGCGATCTCCT
>JBKPBQ010000375.1:0-15192 GCA_046726955.1 Acidobacteriota bacterium | reverse complement strand
CGAGCGCCTGATACAGCGTGTGGTCGTAGCGGAACAGGAAGGTGCCGCGCCGCCCGCGCTTCGAGGCCCCGACGCCGCCCACGACCGACCAGCCCGTGTCGGGCGCGAGGTCGCTCGTGTAGAAGCTCGCGCCCAGCGAAGCGTCGAGGTTCCACTTGCTCGTCAGCTCCTTGGCGAACTGGCTGCCCACGGTGTGGGTCGTGGTCGTGGGCTCGTAGAGGCTGCGCTGGAAGCCGTAGAGGAAGGAAATGCTGGCCGTGCTGTCGAGCGTGCGCTTCACGGTCGCCCCCGCCTCGAAGATCCCCGCGTCCGCGGTGGGGGTGTCGACGTTCGAGTAGCGGCTCGACCGGTACCCCACGGTGACGCCCGCCTGCGTCTTCGGCGAGAACTCGTGCGTCACGCCGATCCCCACGCGGTTCGTGAACAGGTCGAGCGTCCGGGTGTCGATCCCCTCCAGGCTCGCGAGACCCGCCGTGGTCAGGGCGGCATCGAGGGGAAGGCCGAAGATGAGTGGCCGCGTGGGATCGGGAGTCGGGCCCGCGGCCTGCTCGGGAAACGTCTCCGCGGTGATCTGCGGGGTCAGCACCCGCACGTCGGACCGATAGCGGATGAACGTGCTGTCGAACGAGAGATCGCCCCGCGTGGAGCGGGTGAAGTCGTAGGACAGGCCCGCGCTCGCCACGTTGTTGCTCACGCGGATCTGCGGGAGAAGGTCTCCCGTCCCGTAGAGCCGCTGCGGGTTGAAGCCGCTCGCGAACGCCTCGCTGTAGCGGAGGCGGGCCACCGGGGAGAGGCTCACAGTCCCGCTCAGGGCCAGCCCACCCCGCACGCCGTTGAAGATGTCGAACTCGCGATAGGCGCTCCCGAGGAGCCAGGCCGTCCCGGAGAAGCTGTAGTTCCGGCGCAGGCGGGTGTAGGCGAGGGTCAGGACCCCTCCGGCGATCGTGTCGTCGGGCCCGTCGGGGACGAAGAGCAGGTTCGTGGTGTGCGAGAGCCGAGCGGAGCCCGTGAAGGTCCAGCGCTCCGCCTCCTGCGCGAAGGCGAAGCTCGCGCCGAGACCGGGAAGCAGCGCGAGGACGACCGCACAGGTGCGGACACGACGCGCGGCGCCCCCCTTCCTCATTTGCCTGCGGACCACCCTTCCGGCAGACTAGCGGCTCCCCTCCGACCGGTCAACGCTGGCCCCGACGCGCCGCCGCCAGCCATTGAGATGAGGTAGTCGCCGAAAATGCCCGAGCCGCCGTCTCCGTCCCCCGCCGGAACGCGCGCGGCCAACGCGTGGAGGGAGGCGCGGGACCTCGTCTGGACGCACCGGGGGCGGCTGTTCCTGGGCTTCCTGCTCCTCGGGGCGAGCCGGATCGCCGCCCTCGCGCTGCCCGCCTCCAGCAAGTTCGTGGTGGACGAGGTGATCGTCAAGCGACGGGCCGAGCTCCTCGGCCCCCTTGCGGGCCTGATCGTCCTCGCGGCCCTCGTGCAGGGGGCGGCTTCGATCGCGCTCTCGCGCACGCTCGGCGTCGCCGCCCAGCGCGCGATCACGGACCTCCGGCGCATCCTGCAGGCGCAGGTGACCCGGCTGCCCGTCCGGTTCTTCGACTCGACGAAGACGGGCGTCCTCATCTCCCGGATCATGAGCGACCCCGACGCCGTGCGGAACCTCATGGGGACGGGGCTCGTGCAGCTCGCGGGGAGCCTGCTCACCGCCGTTCTCGCATTGGGCGTGCTCGTCTGGCTCGACTGGCGCCTCACGCTCGTCACGCTCGGGCTCCTCACCCCTCTCGCCGTCCTCATGACCTACGCCTTCAGCCGCCTGCGGCCCCTCTTCGCCCAGCGCGCGGAGCTCAACGCCCAGCTCGTGGGCCGCCTCAACGAGACGCTCGGGGGGATCCGCGTCGTGAAGGCCTACCGCGGCGAGCCCCACGAGCAGCGGCTGTTCACGGAGGGCGCGCAGCGGCTCTTCGAGAGCGTCGTCCGCGAGCTCACGACGAGCGCCTGGGTCGGCGCGCTCGCCATCGTCAACCTGGGAGCCCTCTCCGCGGTCCTCGTCTACCTCGGCGGGCGAAACATCATCGCGGGGACGATGACCCTCGGCGACTTCGTGATGTTCGTGTTCTTCATCGGTCTGCTGCTAGCCCCGATGGTGCGCCTCGCCGAGACCGGGACGCAGATGAGCGAGACGCTCGCCGGCCTCGAGCGGATGCGCGACATCCGCCGCCTGCGCACGGAGAGCGAGGAGGACGCGGGTCGCGAGCCGCTCTCCGGCCTCGACGGCGAAGTCGCCTTCGACGACGTGACTTTTGAATACAGCCCCGGCCTCCCCGTGCTCCACGGGATCTCGTTCCGGGCGCCCGCGGGCACCACCACTGCGCTCGTGGGGCCGAGCGGAGCGGGCAAGAGCACGGCCATCAACCTCGTGATGGGCTTCGAGACGCCGGTCTCCGGACGGGTGCTCGTGGACGGCCGGGACCTCGCGCGCGTGCGGCGGTCGGACTATCGCGCCCACCTCGGCGTCGTCCTGCAGGAGACGTTCCTCTTCGACGGGACGATCGGGGAGAACATCGCCTACGCGCGGCCGGCGGCGACACCCGAGGAGATCCGCACGGCCGCCCGCATCGCCCACTGCGACGAGTTCGTGGACGCGCTCGAGACGGGCTACGACACGGTCGTGGGCGAGCGCGGCGTGCGCCTCTCGGGCGGCCAGCGACAGCGCGTCGCCATCGCCCGCGCGATCCTCGCCGACCCGCGCGTGCTCATCCTCGACGAGGCGACCTCGCACCTCGATTCGGAGAGCGAGGCCCTCATCCAGGACGGGCTGCGCGCGTTGAGGCAAGGCCGGACGACGTTCGTGATCGCCCACCGGCTGTCCACCATCCGCTCCGCCGACCAGATCCTCGTGCTCGAGGGCGGCCGGATCGTCGAGCGGGGGACGCACGAGGTCCTGATGCGCCATGGAGGACGGTATCGGCAGCTCTACGATCGCCAGTACCGCCTCGACAGCAACCGCTACCTGAATCCCGGCGAGACGACAGAGCCGCCGCCTCCGGAATCCCCGGCCTCCGCCGAGCCGCGCGAAAAACCCGGCGACACCCTCCCTCGGCTGCCCTGGAACCGCTCGGCCGGGGACCCCCTGTAGCAGGCATCGTCCGCCCTTGACAACCGGACCGCGATCGATAAACATGGAGCCGACAAAGAGTTAGAGGTTCGATCTCTTCACGGTGCCGGGCCGCCGCGGGGTCGGTTTCGACCGCGGAGGCTCACCCCTCCAGCGTGCGGAGAGCCGGCTCGGCCGGGTGTATTGGCTCCGCCGCAAAGGACCGTTTTCGACGGAGGGGTTCTTGGCGATTCGTCCTCGGGCGTGGATTCTGGCCGCCGCTCTCGTCGTGATCGCTTCGCCCCTTCGGGCCGCCGCGCAGGAGCCGCCTCCCGCCCCCGCATCACCGACGTCCCAGCCGACGCCGCCCGCCTCCCGGCGCGAGCCCGCAGGCTACCGCATCGCCCCCGGCGACGTGCTCCACATCATGGTCTGGAACGAGCCCTCGCTCTCCACCGATGCCCCCGTCCGGCTCGACGGGAAGATCACCGTGCCCCTCCTCGGCGACCTGCAGGCCGCGGGGCGCACGCCGGACGAGCTCACGGTCGAGATCCGCACGAGCCTCAAGCGTTTCCTGGAGGTCCCGCAGGTCACGGTGAGCGTCGCCCAGGCAGTGAGCGCGCGCTTCTACGTCATCGGAGAAGTGACGACGTCCGGGTCGTTCGCGCTCACCGGCCGCATCACGATCCTCCAGGCGCTCGCCATCGCGGGAGGCTTCCGCGAGTTCGCGCACCGGGAGCGGATCATGGTCATCCGCGACGCCCCGGACGGCGGCCGGATCGCCATCGGCTTCAACTACCGGGACCTCGAGAGCGGCATCAAGCTCGAGCAGGACATCCCGCTCGCTCCCGGCGACATCATCATCGTGCCCTGAGGGCAGAGTAGGAACGCATGCTGGACGACGCCAACTTTCCCGAGCGGGAGGCCCCGACGCGCGAGCTGCGCGACTACCTGGAGATCCCGCTCCGCTATCCGCGGGCCTTCTGGATCCCCTACCTCGCCGTCCTGGCGCTCACCGCGGCCGCGATATTCATCCTCCCCCAGAAGTTTCGCTCCTCGACGCTCATCCTCGTCGAAAACACGAACCTCCCCGAGCACTTCGTGACACCCGTCTCCAGCGAGGGCATCACCCAGCAGCTGCACACGATCCGCCAGGTCATGCTCAGTCGGACCAACCTCGAGGCCGTGATCCAGAAGCTCGATCCCTACCCCGAGGCGGCGGGGACCCCCACCCACGTGGTCGTGGAGAGAATGCGGGCGGCGGTCGATATTCGCGTGCAGGAGAACGACTCGTTCGTCGTCGAGTACGTCAACCGCGACCCCTACAAGGCGATGACGGTCACGAACATGCTCGCCGACCGATTCATCGAGGACGCGGACCGCATCCGCGACACGCTCACCAAGCGCGCCTACGCCTTCATCGAGTCGAACCTCGACGAGGCCCGGGAGAAGCTGGAGTCGCGGGAGACCTCGCTCCGGCAGCACAAGCAGCGCTACTGGGGAGCGCTCCCCGAGCAGCTCGCCTCGAACCTGGCGATGCTGCAGCAGAGCCAGCTCGAGCAGCAGACGCTCGGGGAGAACCTGCGCACGCTCGAGGAGCGCCGGGCCGGCCTCGAGCGCTCGATGCTCGACGGCCGCAAGGCCGCGGGAGGCGGCCTCCTCGCCGAGCTCGCGGCCGAGAAGGCGGAGCTCCAGAAGCTCCGGAACCGCTACACCGAGCAGCACCCGGAGGTGCAGGCGCTCCAGCTCCGGATCAAGCGCCTCGAGGACCGCCTCGCCGCCGGGGAGCCCGCGACGTCCGCCACGCCCGATCCCGAGCTCGCCTCGCTCTTCCGGTCGCTGAAGCTCGCGGAGTCGGAGATCGAGGCGGTCAAGGCCCGCCGCAACCAGCTCGACGAGAAGATCGCGGTGTACCAGTCGCGGGTGGAGCTCACGCCGAAGGCGGAGCAGGAGCTCACGACGCTCACGCGCGACTACCAGCAGCTCTCGGAGAACTACACCCAGATGCTCCGCAAGGAGATGGACGCGGAGATGGCCCGCAAGCTCGAGCAGTACTGGCGGGGCGGGCACTTCCGGATCCTCGATCCCGCGCACCTGCCGCGCCGGCCCATTCGCCCCTACGCAGGGATCCTCCTTCTGGGCGGGCTCGGCTTCGCCGTCGTCCTCGGCCTCGCTTCGACCCTCACCGCCGACTTCCTCGACCGCTCGCTGAAGACGGAGCACGAGGTCGAGGCCTATCTGCCCCACCCGGTGCTCGTCACCCTGCCGCGCTTCGCGGCCTCCGGCCGGACGAGCGGGTCGTAAGGGAAGGGTCCATGTCCGATTCCGTCACCAACGCGCCGGCCGCCTCCGCGTCGTTCCCCTTCTCTTTCGTCGAAGGCGTGCCGCGAACCGCCACTCCCGACGCCGCGCTCGGCGAGCGGTTCTCTCCCGATGCCCAAGCCTTCGAGCCCTTCCGCGTGCTGCGGGCCAAGGTGAAGACCATCGGAGAGGAGCGTGCGCTGAGGTGCCTGGGTGTAGTGGCGACGCAAACGGGAGAGGGGACGCTCACGACCTCCCTCGGCCTCGCCGCCGCCTTCGCCCAGGAGAAGGACCGGCGCGTGCTCCTCGTGGAGGCCAACCTCCGCGCGCCGCGGCTCGCCGGCCTCCTCGGCCTCCCCGCGGAACCGGGCCTCCACGAGTGGCTGGCCGGACGCACGGACGGTCCGGCGCCCGTCGCGCGTGTCGATCCCTGGGGCTTCTTCCTGCTCCCCGCGGGAGAGGTGGCCGCGGCCCCCGGCGAGCTCGTGGGCTCGGAGCGCATGGCGCACCTGCTCATGGCGGCCCGCCAGCACTTCGACACGACTGTGGTCCTCTGTCCCGCGCTCGCGCCGTTCGCGGACACGGTCGGGCTGCAGGCCTACGTCGACGGCCTGCTCCTGGTGGTCCGGGCGCGGCGGACGACTCGCGACGTGATCCGGCGCGCGCTCACGCACGTGAAGCCGGGGCTCGTGCAGGGCATCGTGTTCAACGACCGCGACGACGTTCGTGACCGCTGGCGACGGCGGCGGCGGCCGCGCTCCGCGCGCTCCTGAGGGCGGGGCGGATTGAGCACCGACATCCCGGCGCCGAGCGGATCCGCCTCGTCCGTCGCCGTCCAGGCACCGTCTCCCGCACGGAACGCGGCCGCGCTGAAGCGCCCGTCCCGAACGGAATTCCGCGCGGGCCTCGTCCTCGCCCTCGCCTTCGCGACCGGCCTCGCCCTCGCCCGGCTCATCGACGTCTCGGAAGACGGCAAGGCGATGTTCGTCTTCGGCACGTCGTTCACGCTCGTGTGCGCGGTGGTGGCCCTCGTGCGCCCCCGCTGGCTGCTCCCGCTCTTCGTCGCGTACCTGCCCTACTCCCGCGCGTATCCGCTGCCGGTGGGCGGAATCACCGGCGCGAACCTGACGAACCTCCTCCTCGTCCTCGCCTTCCTGACCTGGCTCTCCGGACGGTTCCAGGCCGTCCCGCGGAAGCGTCTCCGCGTCGGCGCGCCCGAGTTCCTCGCCGCCGCCTACGTCGCCGTCGCCTCGCTGAGCGCCGTCACCGCCAAGCTCGGCGGCGCCGAGACGTTCGACGTCGTCCAGGACTACCGCGCCTGGCTCGCTCCCATCCTGCTCTTCTTCCTCGTGCGGGGAACGGTCAGGCAGCGCCAGGACATCGCGGCCCTCGTGCTCGTGATGGCCTGGAACACCGCGCTCATCGGCGGCGTCACGTGGTGGGAAGGGATCGACCGCTCCACCCGCGGCAGCATCGAGGCCGCGCGCGTGAAGGGCCTCATGATGCAGGCCAACCAGATGGGGGCGTTCCTCGTGTACTACGGGGTTCCCCTCCTCGCCTACGCGCTCACCCTGCGGCCCTGGCGGCGCGGGGTTCCCTACCTCGCCGGCTACCTGGTCGCGATGCGGGCGATGCTCTTCACGTTCTCGCGCGGCGCCTACCTCGCCTTCGTCGCGGGCTCGGCGGTGGTGGCGCTCTTGCGGAACCCGCTCCTCCTCGTGGCCGCCGCGGGGGGCGGTGTCGCCGCCGTCGCCGCCTTCCCGGGGCTCATACCGGACAGCGTGCGCGAGCGGCTGGACTCGACGACCCAGGAGGGCACGCAGGCGGGCGAAGCCGCGACGCTCGACCGCAGCAGCGCCCAGCGTCTCGTCATCTGGAAGGGAGCGGCGCGCATGATCGCGGAGCGGCCGCTCCAGGGCGTCGGGCTCGGGCAGTTCCCGCTGCTCATCGGGCGCTACACCGAGTACCCGCTCGCCAAGACCGATCCCCACGACGCCCACAACGCGTTCGTGCTCGTGACCGCGGAGATGGGGATCCCGGCGGTCCTGCTCCTGCTGCTCTTCCTGGCGGCGCTCGCCGCCACGGCCGTCGAGACGTACTTCCGCCGGCGCCTCGCCCCCGACCGGCCGCTCGCGCTCGCCTGCGTGGGCCTCGTGGTCTCCGTGTGCGTGAGCTGCATGCTCGGCTCGCGGTTCTCCGACGAGTCCATGATCGGCTACGCCTGGGTCCTCGCCGGCCTCACGGTCGTGGTGGCGCGGCTGCCGGCCCCGTCGCGCGCGGCGGCGCGGTCCCGATGGCGCTGACACCCTGGGTCAAGCGGGCGGGGGCGTGGGCCCTCTGGCGCTCGGGGGCGATCCGCCTCGGCCGGCCCGTGCTGGAGAGCGCGCGCGCCATCGTCCTCCTCTACCACCGGGTCAACGACGCTGCGGACCCGTTCTTCCCCGCCCTCGCAGTCAAGCACTTCGCGGCGCAGCTCGACCACCTGGCCTCGCACTATCGCGTGGAGACGGTCGAGAGCGTCCTCGAGTGGCTGGAGGAGGGAGCGCCCGGCCCGCCGCGCGTCGCCATCACCTTCGACGACGGCTATCCCGACACGCTCGAGTGCGTGCTTCCCGAGCTCGAGGGGCGCTCGCTGCCCGCGACGCTCCTGCTCTCCACGTCTCCCCCCGAGACCGGCCGCCCGCTCTGGACGGACCGGGTGCGATCCATCTTCAAGCACGCGCCGGCGGAGGCCCTCGATCTCGCGACGCTCGGTCTGCCGTCCGGACCGCTCAACGGCGAGGCGGCGCGCCTCGACGCGCTCGCCCGCGTGCTCGCGCACCTCAAGCGCTCGAAGCGCGCGCGCGTGGACGCGGCGCTCGAGGAGTTGGAGCGCCGGGCGGGGGCCGACGTCCCGCCGCCTCCGGTGCTCGACTGGGACGGCGTGCGGCGCCTCGCCCGCGGCCCCTTCCGGATCGGCGCCCACACGCACCGCCACTACATCCTAAAGCACCTCGACGACGACGACCTCCGCGCGGAGATCACGACATCGGTCCGGTTGATTGAGGAGCGCCTCGGCGCCCCGGTCACGACCTTCGCCTACCCGAACGGGCAGCGGGACGACTACGACGCCCGCTGCTTCCCGCTCCTCGCCGGGCTCGGCGTGCGCTTCGCCTTCACCGCGGCCCATGCGTTCGCGCGGCCGGGGACGCCGCGTCTGGAAGTACCCCGCCTGAGCACCGGCATCGACTTCCTGCCCTCGTTCGCCGTGCGCGTGGCCGGCCTGCGGGGCATGGAAGAGGAGGGAGCCTCGTGACCCGCCGGCGCGCGGGCGGCACCCTGGGCACGATCGCCCACGCGAGCGCGGTCGTCTTCGCCTCCTCGGCCACGGCGATGGCGCTCGGCTTCGGCAAGAACATCGTCGCCGCCTACTACTTCGGCACGTCGGGAGCGATGGACTCCTACCTCCTCGCGCTCCTTCTCCCCGACGCCGCCGCCCAGCTCGCCCGCACCGGGGCCTTCAACTTCATCCCGCTCTTCAGCGCGGAGCGCAGCCGCTCGGAGGCCGACGCCTGGGCGGTGGCCAGCCGCCTCTTCACCTACTGGCTGCTCGTGCTCTGCGGCACGCTCGCGCTCGCCCTCGCGCTCAGCGGTCCGATCCTCGTCCTCCTCGCTCCCGGCCTCGGTCCCGAGCGCGCCGCCCTCGCGCTCCGCTACACCCGTGTCCTCTTCCTGATGGCGGCGCCCCTCGGCGTCGCGCGGATCCTCGCGGTGGTGCTGCACGCACAGCGGCGCTTCGCCGCCGCGGGCGCGGCCGAGGTGGCCTTCCAGCTCTCGTCGATGGCGGCCCTCGTTGCGTTCCACCGCGCCGGAGGCACGGCGCTCGTCTGGGCCCAGATCCTCGGAGCGTTCGTGCAGCTCCTCGTCGCGGCCCTGGGAACGTGGCGGCAGAGGCGCTCGCTGCGGCCGGTCATGGACCTCGGCGCCACCCCGGTCCGCCGGCTGGTCAAGCTCACGCTGCCCATCTACCTCGGAGACTCCGGGGACAAGATCAACCTCATGGTGACGCGCGGGTTCGCCTCCGCGCTCACCGCGGGAGCGATCTCGGGGCTGCAGTACGCCTACACCCTCGTCGACGGGCTGCAGGGCCTCCTCGCGGGGACGCTCGTCACGACGCTCTTCCCGTACCTGTCGCAGCGCGTGGCCCGGGCGGACGAGCGGGGAGCCCGGGTGGGTCTGCACCGCGTGGCCGTCTTCGCGGCGCTCGTCGCCATGCCCCTGGCCGCGGGCCTCGTGCTCGCCGCCGACCTCATCGTGGTCGCGCTCTTCGAGCGCGGCTCGTTCGACGAGGCCTCGACGCAGCTCACCGCCTCCGCGCTGCGCCTCTTCGCGCCCGCGCTGCCCGCCCTCGCGCTCAACGGCATCTTCGGCGTCGCGTTCCACGCGCGGCAGGACACGGCGACGCCGATGCGCGCCGGCCTCGTGCGCGTCGCCTTCAACATCGCCCTCTGCGCGCTCCTCGCCCCGGCGTTCGGCCATCGGGGCATCGCCCTCGCGGCCACGGTGTCGCTCTACGCCAAGCTCGCGGTCCTGCTCGCCGCACTGCGCCGGCTCCACAGCCGGACCGAGCTCTTCGCCACCGCGCGTGCGTTCGGCCGCGTCCTCGCCGCCGTCGCCCTCATGGTCCTCGTCGTCGCGCCCGCCGCGGCCCTCGCCCGGCACCCTTACGTGCTCGAGGGTCCGGTCACGCTCGCCCTCGTCGCCCTCGGCTGCCTCGCCCTCGGCGCCTACGCCGCCGGCCTCTGGATCTTCTGCCGGCGCGAGCTGGTGGTGCACGTCGCCCTCGTGCACCGGCTGGTGGAGCGGCCGCTACGGCGCCGGCAGGACGAAAGCGTCGCGGCCCTCGTGCCCGGCGAGGCGGAGACCGCCTCGCGATGAGCACCCGCGGACGGGCTCTCGTGCGGCGGTCGCTGGCGCGGCTCGTGCGCTTCGCCGGTCCGCCGGCACCGCCTCCCGCCCTCCGCGTCCTCACCTACCACCGCGTCAACGACGACCACCCGCACGACCGGTTGACCGTGCCCGCGGCCGCCTTCGCGGACCAGATGCGGGTCCTCGTCGAAGACCGCCACTGCGTGCTGCCGCTCGGCGAGGCGCTCCGCACCTGGCGCGAGGGCGCCGCGCTGCCCGCTCGCGCCGTCGCCATCACGTTCGACGACGGCTACGCCGACAACTTCGACGTGGCCCTACCCGTGCTCGAGCGCCATGCGCTCCCCGCCACGTTCTTCCTCGCCACCGGCCTCGTGGGTACGAAGGCGACGCTCGACCGATACCGCGGCTGCTGCGAGCGGGACGCGATGCTGTCCTGGGCGAGCGTCCGCGAGCTCGCCTCGCGCGGCCACGCGCTCGGGGGACACGGCCGGCGCCACCTCGAGCTCGCCTCGCTGCCGCCGGCGCAGTGGCCGGACGAGATCACGGGCTCCGCCGACGACGTCGAGCGCGAGACGGGATCGCGGCCGCGCCTCTTCTGCTACCCGCGAGGCAGCGAGAACCGGGCGGTGCGGCAGGCCGTGGCGGCTGCCGGCTACGTCGGCGCGTGCACGGTGCGGCCGGGGGCCAACCCCGCGGGCATCGACCCCTTCGGTCTGCGCCGCACCGAGGTCGCGGGCCACGACGACCTCGCGGACTTCCGCTTCAAGCTCGCGGGCGGCTTCGACGGCTGGCACCGCCTCCTCCAGGCGGCGTCGCGACGGAGGGCGTCGTGAGCGCCGACATCCCGGCGCACGCCGTGGTCCTCATGTACCACCGCGTCGCCGACGGCGCTTTCCTGCCCGACGAGGGCGACTACGTCCTGCCCCCCGACGTCTTCGCTCGGCAAATGGACGTGCTCGCCTCCGAGAAGCGGCCGGTCGTGCTGCCGTCCGTAGAGAAACCACCTTCCGCCGGCGCGGTTGTGCTGACGTTCGACGACGGCTGCGCCACCGATTTCACGGCCGTCCTGCCGGAGCTCCGCGCCCGCGGCTTCCGGGCGGCATTCTTCGTCAACCCGGAGCGGCTGGGCTCTCCGGGCTTCCTGACCTGGGACGCCCTGCGGACGCTCGCCGACGCGGGAATGGTCGTGGGCTCGCACGGTCTCGACCATCGCCTGCTCGACGACCTCCCGGAAGCGGAGCTCGTGCGCCAGCTCCAGCAGTCGCGCGACATCCTGGAAGATCGGCTGGGGCGGCCCGTCGAGTGGCTTTCCCTTCCCGGGGGGACGGGCGGGGCGCGGGCGGTGGCGCTCGCCCGCGGGCTCGGCTACCGCCTCGTGTTCGGCTCGCGGCCCGGCCGCGTGGATCTTCGCCGGCTCCCCGACCTCGTGCCGCGGTTCGCCGTACGCCGCGGAGACGGCGTCGCCGGCTTTCGCGCGATCGTCGAGCAGCGTCCCGGTCCGCGCTTCCGCGCCGCCGCCGTCTTCCAGGCGAAGCAGCTCCTCCGCTCTGCGCTCGGCGGATCGCGCTACGCGCGCTGGCGCCGACGCTCGCTCGGGGGCGCGCGCGAGGACGGCCGGTGAGTGTCCTCGCCCTGGGCCTGCTCGAGCCCGTCTTCTGGCTCTGCGCGAGCGGCGTCGTCTACACCTACCTCGGCTATCCGGTCCTCATCGCCCTCCTCGCCCGTGTCCAGCCCGCCCCTCCCGTGCGCAAGTCGCCGCACACGCCGGCGGTGAGCGTCGTCATCGCCGTCCACAACGAGGAGGACACGATCGAGCGGAAGCTCGGCAACTCCCTGGCCCTCGACTACCCGCAGGATCGCCTGGAGGTGGTCGTCGCCTCCGACGGCTCCGACGATCGGACGAACGTGATCGTGGCGTCCTACCCGAGCAACCGCGTCCGGCTCGTCGAGGTCGCCCGCGGCGGCAAGGCCCATGCGCTCAATGCGGGGGTGGCGGGCGCGCGCGGGGACGTCCTCGTGATGACGGACGCCCGCGAGGAGGTGGAGTCGCGGGCCGTGCGCGAGCTCGTGGCGAGCCTCGCCGACCCGGCGGTGGGCGCGGTCAGCGGCGAGCTGCACATCCGCGGTTTCGAGGAGGCGGAAGGGGGCGAGGGAGTCGGCCTCTACTGGCGCTACGAGAAGGCGATCCGCCGGGCGGAGAGCCTCTTCGACTCGACGGTCGGCGTGACGGGTGCCCTTTACGCCGTGCGCCGCGAGCTCTACGTTCCCCTCGATCCCCGGACCGTCCTGGACGACGTGGCGGTGCCCATGCGGGTCGTGATGGCGGGCTACCGGGTCGTCTTCGAGTCCGCGGCCCGCGTCTTCGACCGCGTCGCCGACACGCCGCGCCGCGAGTACGGGCGCAAGACACGCACTCTCGCGGGGAACTACCAGCTGCTCGCCCTCCTGCCCGAGCTCCTCGACCCGCGGCAGAACCGGCTCTTCTTCCAGCTCGTCTCCCACAAGGTGGCGCGCCTGGCCGTCCCCTGGTGGCTCCTCCTCCTCTACGGGACGAGCGGCCTGCTGGCGGCCGAAGGCCGACTGCTCTACGTGATCGCGTTCGCCGGCCAATCGGTGTTCTACCTGCTCGCCGTGCTCGGCTGGCTCCGCTCGCGCTACGGGCGAGGGCCGCGCGTCCTCGACTTCTTCTACTCCTTCACGTTCCTGAACCTGGCGGCGGCCGTCGGACTCGTCGGCTTCCTGCGCGGAGCGGCGACCGCCGGGTGGAAGGGGAGTACGTCGTGACCGCGCCGGCCCGGGTCGCGTTCGTGATGTCCCGCTTCCCCTGCTACGACGAGGCCTTCCTCCTCCGCGAGGTGCGCGAGCTCTCCCGGCGGCTCGACGTGTGGGTCGTTTCCCTGCGCGACTCGAAGGAGCCCGTCGTCCACGACGACGCGCGGGCCTTGCTACCGCGGACTGTGTATCTGCCCTACCTTTTCTCGCTGGAGCTGCTGCGCGCCCACGCCTCGTTCCTCCGCGCGAGTCCTGGTCGGTACCTCCGGGCGCTGGGACACGCGCTCGTGCCGTACTGGACGCGGCCGTCGGTACTCGTGCGGAGCCTCGCCTTCTTCCCGAAGGCGGTGCTCGCCGCGCGCTGGGCCCAGACGACGGGCATTACCCACCTCCACGGGGGGTGGGCCACGTACCCCACGACCGCCGCCCTCGTGGTCTCCGAGCTCACCGGCCTCCCCTTCAGCTTCTCGGGCCACGCCCACGACCTCTACCTCTACGCGAACGGGCTCGCCGAGAAGGTCCGGCGCGCCGCTTTCGTCACCACCTGCACCGCTTCCAATCGGCAGTTCCTGGAGCGGCTATTCCCCGATGCATCCCCGAAGATCGTCCTCGCCCACCACGGGCTGCGGCTCGGGGACTTCGCGCGCGTCGCGGCCTCCGAGTCGCCGATCTCGATCCTCAGCGTGGCCACACTCAACCCGCACAAGGGGCTCGACGTGCTCGTCGACGCCCTCGCGATCCTCGCGGGACGCGGCGTCGACTTCCGGGCGACGTTCGTGGGCGGCGGCCCCCTCGAGGAGGCGCTGCGGCGGCAGGTCGCCGCCCGCGGGCTCGTCGACCGCGTGACGCTCGCCGGCGCCCTCCCCCAGCACGAGGTGGCCCGCCACTACGCGCGCTCCCGCGTCTTCGCCCTCATCGCGCAGCCGGAGTGGCACTGGGGGATCCCGAACGTCATCATCGAGGCCCTCGCCGCTCGGAACGGCGTCGTGACCACGCGCTTCGGATCGGTCGAGGAGCTCGTGGAAGACGGGAAGACCGGCCTCCTCGTCCCGCCGCGCGACCCCCGGGCGATCGCGGCGGCCCTCGAGCGGCTCGTCCGCGAGCCCGAGCTGCGGCAGCGGCTGGCCGACGCCGGCCACGACCGCGTGGCCCGCGACTTCGACGTGGCGCGGACGACCGAGCGCTACCTCGAGCTCATCGCGAGCACGGGAGGCGGAGCCTCGTCGCGAGGCCCCGAAGCCGCGTGAGCCCGCTCCGGGTCTCGTTCCTGATCGACAAGCTCCAGCGGGCGGGAGCGCAGGTCCACCTCGCGGCGCTCGTGCGGGGGCTCGACCGGGAGCGCTTCTCTCCCGAGGTCCGCTGCCTGATGCGCGGAGGGCCGCTCTTCGACGAGCTCGCGCGCGAGGGCTTGGCCGTGGAGAGCTTCGACCTCTCGACGATCTACGGTCCCCGGGCCTGGCGGGCCTTCCTGCGGCTCGTCCGCACGTGGCGCCGCGCGCGCCCCGACGTCGTGCACTGCTACCTGGTGAGCGCCAACATCTTCGGCGCGCTCGCGGCGCGGGCGGCCGGAATCCCCGTCGTGACGTCGCGCCGGGACGTCGGGATCTCGCGCAACTGGCGGCTGCGCTTCTTAGAGGAGACCGTCGTCAACCCGCTCGTGGACGTCGTCACCGCCAACAGCGTATCGGTGGCAGCGGCGGCGCGGCGCGAGCGCTTTCTCGCCGCCGAGAAGGTGACGCTCATCCCGAACAGCGTCGACCTCCGCCGCTTCGATCCGGCCCGGCACTCCGCGGAGGCCGCGCGTACCGCGCTCGGGCTCTCGCCGGACGACACTGTGGTGGGGAGCGTCGGCCACCTCTCCCCCGTCAAGGGCCACGCCGACCTCCTCGAGGCCGCGGCCGTCCTCGCCCGCCGAGTCCCACGCCTCCGCGTGGTTCTCGTGGGCGACGGTCCGCTGCGCGCTTCCCTCACGGAGACGGCGCGTTCGCTCGGCATCGCCGACCGGGTCGTCTTCACCGGCGTCCGCGACGACGTCCCGGTCGTCCTCGCCGCGATGGACGTCTTCGCCCTGCCCTCCCGCACGGAGGGCATGTCGAATGCGCTCCTGGAGGCGATGGCGATGG
>JBKPBQ010000374.1:0-2338 GCA_046726955.1 Acidobacteriota bacterium | reverse complement strand
GGTTGTCTCGTGGGCTCGGAGATGTGTATAAGAGACAGCCCTCCGAGCGGGATGATCATGTTGTCGGTCCAGATGATCCCGCCGTGCGTGGGGACCAGCCAGTGGACGTGCGGGTCGGCGAGATTGGCGATATCGCCGGACCATGCCATGGTCGCCGCGAGGTCCCCTTTTGCCAGAACCGGCGCGTAGTCGTTGCCGTAGAACTTGCGGATCTGGCCCGAGTTGACAGCCTTCTGCAGCCGCGCGATGGCCCGATTGAACGATGCGTCGGTCACCTTGGCGGGATCGTCCCCGTTCTCGAGCATGATGAGCCCGAGGGTGTCGCCCATCGAGTTCCAGACGCCGACCCTGCCCTTTAGCTTCGGATCCTCGAAGAGCTGCTTGACGGAGGTCACCGGGTCGGTGACCTTGTCGTTCCAGCCGATGCCGTCCATGCCGGAGGCCCAGGGAAGCGAGTAGTCGCGGTCTGGGTCGAACGGCGGATGCTGCTGCGCCGGGATGAGGTTCTTGATGTTCGGGATCATGCTCTTGTCGAGCTTCTGCGCCCACTTGTTGGAGATGTACTCGCCGAGGAAGCGGTCGTTGTCGGTGGAGACGATGATGTCGCGGTCGATCCCCTGACCCTTCGCGAGCCGCCCCTGGACCTTCGCGAAGTACCCCGGGTTGTCGTTGACCTCCTCGTAGTAGTTCACCTTGATGCCGGTCTTCTCGGTGAACTGCTTGAGCGTCGTTGGCTTGTGGATGCCCGCGGCTTTGAGTGTCGTCGGCGTGTCGATGTAGTACGGCCAGTTCGCGAAGTTCATAACCTTGTTGACCTTGTCGCTGCTCCCCGCACTCTTCGGCGAGCTGCCGCCGCACGCCGCCAGCAGTCCCGGAACGGACAGCGCACCGACTCCGACGGCGCCGCGCCGCAGCAGATCTTCACGGGTCATCCTCGAGCTCATTCGTCTCCCTCCTTCGCCTGCTCCATCACGAAAGTCGATTCGGGGCTCCAGCTCAACGTGACGTCCGACCCCGGGGGCGGCACACGTGCTCCGGCATCGATGTTCTGCGCGAACACTTGAACCTGGCCGGCCCCGGTCTTGACGACCAGCTGCGTCGCGACGCCGAGATAGGCGCTCTCGGTGATTCTTCCCTCGAGCACGTTCGCGCCGCCGCCGTCGCCGATCGTGATCTTCTCCGGGCGAACGCCGGCCGCCACCGCCCCGGTCTTGCCGTCGACCTGGGCGCGGACGAGAGTGCCGTCCGCCAGGCGGACCGAGTCCGGGCCCACCACCGTGCCCGGGAGCATGTTCGAGATGCCGAGGAAGCCGGCCACGAACGGCGTCGCAGGACGTTCGTAGAGCTCGTCCGGAGCGCCGAGCTGCTCGATCCGGCCGCCGTTCATCACCGCGATCCGGTCGGCCATCGTCATCGCCTCCTCCTGGTCGTGGGTGACGTGGATGAAGGTGATGCCGACGTCGTGCTGCAGGCCCTTGATGAAGAGCTGCATCTCCTTGCGCAGCTTCAGGTCCAGCGCGCCGAGCGGCTCGTCGAGAAGGAGGACCCGCGGGTTGTTCACCAGCGCCCGCGCCAGAGCCACGCGCTGCTGCTGACCGCCCGAGAGCTGGCGCGGCTTGCGCTTGCCGTAGCCGCCGAGCTGGACGAGGTCGAGCATCTCCGCGACCTTCCCCCTCAGCCGGCCGCCGCGCTCGCCCTTGCGCCGGAGCCCGAACGCAACGTTTTCGAAGATCGACAGGTGCGGGAATCGCGCGTAGCTCTGGAAGACGGTATTGACGTCCCGCTTGTAGGGCGGCGTGCCGCTGACCTCGCGGTCGCCGAGGTAGATCGCGCCGGCGGTCGGCTCCTCGAAGCCGCCGATCATCCGCAGCGTCGTCGTCTTGCCGCAGCCTGACGGGCCGAGCAACGCGAAGAAGCTGCCGCGCTCGATCTCCAGCGAGAGGTCGTCGACCGCGACGACGTCGTCGAAGCGCTTGGTGACCCGTTCGAGGCGGACGTCGGCGACCCGGTCGGGTCCCGGAACCTGGTCTGTCGCCATGTCCGTCCGCTCCTCGACGGCCATCAGCTCGCGCCCGCCTCCACGGGCTGCCTCTCTTCGACGCGCGCGCCCCAGTCGTAGAGCTGCTTCCACAGCGCAAGGTAGAGGAAGCTTTCGGTCGAGGCGACGCCGTCGAGCGACCTGATCCTGTTCGTCAGTTCGAGGAGCTCGCGGCGGTCGGCGCAGACGAGCTCGACCAGGATGTCGTACTGGCCCGCGGTGACGACGACGTAGCCGGCTTCGTGCCACTTCGCGATCTCGTCGGCTACCGGCTCCGGCGCGCCCGTCGTCCGGATGCCG
>JBKPBQ010000373.1:0-4778 GCA_046726955.1 Acidobacteriota bacterium | reverse complement strand
GCTCTCCACGGTGTCGCCCAGGAACTCGATGCGCACGGGCGCGTCGGCGTCGGACGGGAAGACGTCGACGATGCCGCCGCGGCGCGCGACCTGGCCGGGGGCGGTGACGGGATCCTCGCGCAGGTAGCCGCCCTCGAAGAGCGCCTCGAGCAGGATCTCCGGCGTCATCTCGTCGCCCTGCCGCAGCGACAGCACGCGCGTCTCGAGCAGGTGCGGGGCGAGGCTCGGGCGGAGGAGACCGGCCGGGGAGGCCACGAGCGCGCGCAGCCCGGGGAGCGTGGCGGCCAGCAGCGCGGCCGCGCGCCGCGCCGAGGCGTCGACGTGCCGGGGCAGCCCGCGGAAGGGAGGGGGACCGGGAGCGGGCAGCGCCAGGACCGCGCCGACGAGCCCGGCCTCCGCGGCGAGCGTCCTGAGGTCGCTCGCGGTCTCCTCCACGTCCCTCTCCCGCGGCACGACCACGAGCACCGGCGGCTCGAGGAGGAAGAGGGGAAGGAAGGCCCGCGCGGGCCCGGTGAGCCCGGCGAGGTCGAGACGGCCCTCGCGCTGGAGCGCGGCGCGCGCCTCGTCGACGCGCTCGGAGGCGGCGAGCCGCGAGAGCCCGCTCACGCGGTCAGGAACGGCGGATGCGGTCGACAAGGCTCGTGGTGGAACGTCCGGGGACGAGCTCCGCGCGGACGACCCTTCCTCCCGCGGACTCCACCTCCTCCCGTCCGACAATCTCGGAGAGCGCCCAGTCCGCGCCCTTGACGAGGACGTCGGGCCTGAGCGCGCGGATCACCTCGAGCGGCGTCGCCTCGTCGTAGACGACGACACGGTCGACCGCCTCCAGGGCGAGGAGCGTCTCCGCGCGCTCACCCTGCGGGAAGAGCGGACGGCCCTCTCCCTTGAGACGGCGGACGGAGGCATCGCTGTTGAGGCCGACCACGAGGAGGTCTCCCTCGGCCCGCGCCCTCTCGAGGAGCGCTACGTGCCCCGAATGGAGGAGGTCGAAGCAGCCGTTGGTGAACGACACACGCCTCGCCGATTTCTTCCACTCCTCGCGCTCCGCGAGGAGGTCGGCAAGGCTCTGCGCCCGGCCGCGTCTAGCTCTTTCCATCGTCCTCGCCCAGATCCAGCTCCGACCGGGGCGCCGGGGCGTCCACCGAGACCCCTCCCGAGAAGCTCCAGGCGTGGTGGGGGCGGTAGACCCCTACGTCCTTCAGCCGGCTCTTCACCCGGAACTGGTGAAGCCCCCTCAGGTAATCGTAAGGGGTTCCGTCCGCCTTGTGGGCGGCCACGTCGAGCAGGTAGGTCCCTTCGACGAGGCGCAAGTCTTCGAGCAGGAGCGCTACCTCCGCCTCTCCCTCGAGCCGGCGGGCTTCGAAGCCCTCGAGGTCGGTGTTCGTCCCGTAGACGCTCGTGCCGTCGGCGGTGAAGAGGCCGACGCCGAAGACGAAGTCCTCGAGAGGCTGCCGCGCGCGAACGGAGAGCACGACACGCAGGGATTCGCCGGGAGCGTAGACGTGGCGGTCCTTTCCCGACGAGTCGACGAGGCGGACTTTCAGGATCTCGATCTCGCGGCTCCCCCAGCGGCCGGATTGATAGCCGTGAGAGGAGGAGGCTTGAGCGACCGGTGAGTCCGCGGGCTGGCTCGGGGATGTCGCCGGGGAAGACGCGGCCTGTGCCGCGAGCAGCTTCTCTTCACCGCTGGCGACATAGCTCAGGTACGCGTCGATGACCCGCTTGGGGTCGCCGCGGCCCGCGACCTTGCCGTGGCGCAGCCAGAGGACGTCGTCGCACATCCTGTCCACGAGGCCGAGGGCGTGGGTCACGATCACGATCGTCTTCCCCCGCCGGCGGAACTCCGCGATCTTGTCCAGGCACTTGCGGGTGAACGCCTCGTCCCCCACCGCGAGGACCTCGTCGATGAGGAGGACGTCGGGCTCCACGTGTATGGCCACGGAGAAGCCGAGCCTCATGTACATACCCGACGAGTACGTCTTCACCGGCGCGTCGATGAAGTCCTGCAGCTCGGCGAAGGCCACGATGTCGTCGAAGCGCTCCTGGACCTGCTTGCGCGTGAGCCCGAGCATGATCGCGTTGATCGCGACGTTCTCGCGGCCGCTGATCTCGGGGTGGAAGCCGGCCCCGAGCTCGATGAGCGCGGAGATGCGGCCCTCGACGGTGAGCGTCCCCCGCGTCGGCTTCGTGATCCCGGCGAGGAGCTTCAGGAGCGTCGACTTCCCGGAGCCGTTCTCGCCGATGACGCCGAAGGTCGCGCCTCGGGCCACGTCGAACGTGACGCCGTCGAGGGCGGTGAAGACCTGGTCGGGCCGGAGGTCGGAGAGGAGCGAGCCCGTGAGGAGCGCGCTCTTGAGGGTCTTGAACTGATTCTGGTGCACGAACCGCCGGTACGTCTTCGACACTTCGCGCGCGACCACGGCCGGCCCGTCGAGCCGCGGCTTGTCGTTCACACCTCCTCCGGCAGGGTGTCGCGGAGGCGCTCGAACACGAACGCGCCAACCGCGAAGGCGATGACGGCGCAGACGGCGGCCGCGAGGAGGCCCCGTCCCGGCTGGAAGCTCCCCGTGAAGAGGATCTGCTGGTAGGCGGTGAGGACATACGCCATCGGGTTGAGGCGCAGGACGCCCCGGAGCCGGGGCGGAACCTCGGCGAGCGCGTAGAGCACGGGCGTCGCAAAGAACCAGAGGTGCAGCACGTGAGAGAGGATGTTCATGAGGTCCCGGAAGTGCACGGTCAGCGCGGAGAGGAAGAGGCACAGCCCGAGCGTCAGGACGAACTGCACGGCCAAAGGCACGGGAAGGAAGAGGGCGCTCGGCCGGAGCTTCCCCCAGGCCACGAGGTAGGCGAGGAGGATGGGCAGGCCGAGGAGGAAGTGGACGAGGTTCGCGACGACGGTCACGACGGGCAGCACCTCCGCCGGGAAGAGCACCTTCTTGATGAGGTTGCCTCCGGCGATGAGGACGCTCGACGATTCGAGGAGCGACGACGAGAACCAGGACCAGGGGAGGATGCCGCAGAAGAAGAAGAGGAAGTAGGGCTCGAGCTCGGGGGAATGGCGGCCGGGGAGGATCACGGTGAAGACGAGCGTGTAGGTCACGAGCAGGAGCAGCGGGTTCACGAAGCTCCAGAAGAAGCCGAGGATGCTGCCTCGGTAGCGCGCCTTGAGCTCGCGGCCCACCAGGCTCTGGATGAGGAGACGGTAGCGGATGAGGGTCCGCAGCTGCGTGATCATGCGGAGCAGGTGTGCGGCATCGAAGCAGCTAGTCTAGCGCGGCCGTCGCCGGAGCCGGTCGCCGCGCGCGGGCTCAGCGCGGCGGATGCCGATGGGCCACGGCGAGGCGGACGACGGCGCGGATGTAGTCGTCGTGCGCCTCCTTGAAGCCCGCCTCGTCCTTGATGACCGTCATGCGCTCCTGCGCGTGCCTCTTGGCGGCCTCCGCGCGGCCGACGTCGATGTCCTCCGCCCGCTCGCCGATCTCGGCCAGCACGTTCACGCGGTCAGGGAGCACCTCGCAGAAGCCCCAGAAGCAGGTGAGGAGCGTCGTCTCCCCGCCCTTGCGGTAGGAGATCTGGCCGAGGCCGAGCGTCGTCATGAACGGCGTGTGCCCGGGGCGAACACCGAAGTAGCCGTCCGTCCCCGGGGCGACGACATCGTCGACGTCGTCGCGCAGGAGGAGGCCCTCCGGCGTCACCACCTCCAGGACGAGCTTGGTGGGAAGGGGCACCTGGTCAGGCCTGGAGCGCTTTCGCCTTCTCGAGGACCTCCTCGATCGGCCCCATCATGTAGAACGCCTGCTCCGGCACCTCGTCGAGCTCGCCGTTCACGATCATCTTGAAGCTGCGGATCGTGTCCTTGAGCGGGACGTACTTACCGGGGATGCCGGTGAACTGCTCCGCCACGTGGAAGGGCTGGGAGAGGAAGTTCTGGATCTTGCGGGCGCGGGCCACGGTGAGCTTGTCGTCCTCGGAGAGCTCGTCGATCCCCAGGATGGCGATGATGTCCTTGAGATCCTTGTACTTCTGGAGGATCTGCTTGACCGCGCGGGCAGTGTCGTAGTGGTCCTCGCCGAGGATGCGGGGGTCGAGGATGCGCGAGGAGGAGGCGAGCGGGTCCACCGCCGGGTAGATCCCGATCTCCACGATCTGCCGCGAGAGATTCGTGGTGGCGTCGAGATGCGCGAACGTGGTGGCCGGAGCGGGGTCGGTATAGTCGTCCGCGGGCACGTAGATCGCCTGCACGGACGTGATCGACCCCTTCTTGGTGGAGGTGATGCGCTCCTGCAGCTCGCCCATCTCCGTCTGCAGCGTGGGCTGGTAGCCCACGGCGGAGGGCATGCGGCCGAGGAGCGCCGACACCTCCGACCCCGCCTGCGTGAAGCGGAAGATGTTGTCGATGAAGAGGAGGACGTCCTTCCCCTCGTCGTCGCGGAAGCTCTCGGCCACGGTGAGGCCCGTGAGGGCCACGCGCAGGCGCGCCCCAGGAGGCTCGGTCATCTGCCCGTAGACGAGCGCCGCCTTGCTCTTGCTGAAGTCCTTGATGTCGATGACGCCCGACTCCTGGAACTCCAGCCAGAGGTCGTTGCCCTCGCGCGTGCGCTCACCCACGCCCGCGAACACGGAGACGCCCCCGTGCTTCTTCGCGAGGTTGTAGATGAGCTCCTGGATGATGACGGTCTTGCCCACGCCGGCCCCGCCGAAGAGGCCGATCTTGCCGCCGCGGAGGTACGGCTCGAGGAGGTCGATGACCTTGATGCCGGTCTCGAACATCTGCAGCT
>JBKPBQ010000372.1:0-18661 GCA_046726955.1 Acidobacteriota bacterium | reverse complement strand
GTCCGCGAGCTTCCCCGGGTCCTCCACCCGCACCGCCGCGAGCATGGCGTCGTAGTGGAGGTTGTTCGAGAGCTTCACGTACTGCTCGAACTGGGCGATGACCTTGGACATGAGCGCTTCGACGCCGGTCGTCGGCTCCTCCGGGCGGGGCACGACCTTGGCCACCACCTTCAGGAAGCCCTGCTCCTCCTTGAACTCGAGGGCGCGGCCCCGGTCGAGGCCCTCCACGAGGACCTTCACGTTCCCGTCGGGGAGCTTCAGGTGCTGGACGATGTTGCAGATCGTCCCCAGCGTGTAGATCTCGTCCGGCGCGGGGTTGTCGCGGGTGGCGTCGTGCTGGGCGGAAAGGAAGATGCGCTTGCCCTTGAGGAGGGCGTAGTCGAGGGCGCGGATGGAGCTGGGCCGCCCGATGACGAACGGCATCATCATGTGGGGGAACACCACCACGTCCCGCAGCGGCACCATGGGCAGAGTTTCGATCACGTCCATCTTTTCCTTGTCTCGCCCGAACATGGCAGCGTAACCCGCTCCCTGCGCAAGTCAGTCGCCTTTCGCGCGCGTCGGCAAGTAAGAGAACGACCCTGTGGCCCGGAAGGGCCGATCTACCCCACCTTCTCGATGAGCGTGATCGGCTTCTCCCGGTCGAGCACCACCTCTCGCGTGACCACGCACTCCTTGACCTTCTTCATCGAAGGCAGGTTGTACATGAGGTCCAGCATGAGGTCCTCGATGATCATGCGCAGGCCCCGGGCCCCGATCTTGCGGGAGATCGCGAGCTCGGAGATGGATTCGAGCGCATCTTCCGTGAAGCGCAGCTTCACGTTCTCGTACTCGAACATCTTCATGTACTGCCGCGTGATCGCGTTCTTGGGCTGGGTGAGGATCTCCACGAGGGCGGGCTTGTCCAGGTCGTGCAGCGTCCCGATCACGGGCAGCCGGCCGCAGAACTCCGGGATGAGGCCGTAGCGGATGAGGTCCTGGGGCTGCACCGCGCTCACGGAGTGCTTCGCCCCCGGCCCCGGCGTGACCTTGCTCGTGTCCGTGCGGAAGCCAAGGCTCTTCTTGCCCACCCGCCGCTCGATGATCTTGTCCAGGCCCACGAAGGCCCCGCCGCAGATGAACAGGATGTTCGTGGTGTCGATCTGGTAGAACTCCTGGTGGGGGTGCTTGCGTCCGCCCTGGGGCGGCACGTTGGCCACCGTCCCCTCCAGGATCTTCAGGAGGGCCTGCTGCACGCCCTCTCCGGAGACGTCGCGGGTGATCGAGGGGTTCTCGTCCTTGCGCGAGATCTTGTCGATCTCGTCGATGTAGATGATCCCCTCCTGGCACTTCTCGATGTCCCCCCCCGCCGCCTGCAGGAGCTTGAGGATGATGTTCTCGACGTCCTCCCCGACGTAGCCGGCCTCGGTGAGCGTCGTGGCGTCCACGATCGTGAAGGGGACGGAGAGGAGCCGAGCGAGGGTCTGGGCGAGCAGCGTCTTGCCCGTGCCCGTGGGCCCGATGAGCAGGATGTTCGACTTCGTGAGCTCGACGTCGTTCTTCCCGCGGGCCTTGGTGATCTCGATCCGCTTGTAGTGGTTGTAGACGGCGACCGCGAGCTTCTTCTTGGCCTGCTCCTGGCCGATCACGTACTCGTCCAGGAACTTCTTGATCTCGTGCGGGGTGGGGAGGCTCGACTTGTAGGAGCGGCCCTCCACGCGGCGGTCGTCGGCAATGATGTCGTTGCAGACGTCGACGCACTCGTCGCAGATGAAGACGGTCGGGCCCGCGATCAGCTTGCGGACGTCGTTCTGGTCCTTGTTGCAGAAAGAACAGCGGAGGACTTCGCTATCGCCGTTCTTCTTCATCTTTCTCTCTTGCCGATGACCTGGTCGACGATTCCGTAGCCCTTCGCCTGCGTCGCGTCCATGATGAAGTCGCGGTCGGTGTCGGACGCGATCTTCTCGAGCGACTGCTTGGTGTGGAAGGCGAGGATCTCGTTTATCCGGTCTCGGATGCGGAGGATCTCCTTGGCCTGGATCGCGATGTCCGAGGCCTGGCCCTGGGCGCCGCCCCACGGCTGGTGGATGAGGATGCGCGAGTTGGGCAGCGCGAAGCGCTTGCCGGGAGTCCCCGCGGCGAGGAGCACCGCGCCCATCGAGGCGGCCTGGCCCACGCAGATCGTCTGCACGTCGGGCCGGACGAGCTGCATCGTGTCGTAGATCGCCATCCCCGCGGTCGTGGAGCCGCCGGGGCTGTTGATGTAGACGTGGATGTCCTTCTCGGGATCCTCGGCTTCCAGGAAGAGGAGCTGCGCGATGATCAGGTTCGCGATCAGGTCGTCGATCGCGGTGCCGATGAAGACGATGTTGTCCTTGAGGAGCCGCGAGTAGATGTCGTAGGCACGCTCTCCACGGGCCGTCTGTTCCACGACCATGGGAACCAGAGTGCCCGCGAAGGAGGTCGCGGCAGTCATGCTAAGTCCAGTCTAGCATTGGCCTTGAGCAAGTCAAGGGTCTTCTCCTCGCGCAAACGCGCGCGGAGCGCGTCGATGTCGCCTTCCTTCTCCATCTGCCGACGCATCGCCTCCTGCGACTTGTTCATTCGCTGCGCGAAACGTGCGACCTCAGCGTCGACCTCCGCGTCCATCACCTCGATGCCCTCGCGCCGCGCGATCTGGTCGAGGAGGAGGTCCGCCTTGGCCGCGTTCACAGAGTCCTCGCGCTGCGCGTCCCGGTACTCGCGCCAGTTCACGCCCACCTTGCGGGGGTCGATGCCCTGGAAGGCGAGGCCGCGGGCCGCGTTCTCCGTGCGATTCGTCATGTGCCGCTCGACCAGCGCCTCCGGCACCTCGAAGCTCGCGCGCTGGACGAGGGCGTCCACGAGCGCTTTCTTCACCTCGCGGTCGATCTTCCTCTCCTCGGCGGCGAGCAGGCGCTGGCGGAGCGAGTCGCGGAAGGCAGCGAGGCTGTCGAAGTCGAGGTCCTTGGCGAACTCGTCGTCCGCGGCGGGCACGACCTTCATCTTGACGGCCTTGAGCGTCACTGTGTAGTCGATCGTCTGGCCGGCGAGCGCGGGATGGTCTTCCGGCCACGTGAGCCGCACCTCGCGGGTGTCGCCCACGGACATCCCTTCGAGGGTCGCGGCCATGTCCGGATGGTTGCCCTCGCCGCCCACCTCGATGAGCGCGTTCTCGTCGCGGCCGCCCTTGCCGCCGGCCGGAGGCCGCCACGCGAGATCGACCACCGCGAAGTCGCCCCTTTGCACGGGGCGGTCCTCCACCGGATCGAAGCGCGCGTTCTCCTCGCGCACCCGGTCGAGCTCCTTGTCCACGTCCGCGTTCTCGATCTTTGCGGCGCGCGAAGGAACGGAGAGCCCGCGGTACTCGGGGACGTCCACGAGCGGGAGCGTCTCGAAGACCGCCCGGAAGGTCATGGGCTGGCCCTCGTCGATCTTGAGGTCCGACACCTTGGGCATCGTCAGCGGCTTCAAGCCGCGGCCTTCGATCTCCTCGAACACCACCTTGTTGACCAGCGACTCCGCGACGTCGCCGAGCACCTGGTCCTTGAAGCGCTTGCGGATGACCTCGAGCGGGATCTTGCCCGGACGGAAGCCGGGCAGCTTGGCTCGGCGGGAGTACTCCTTGACCCGCGCCTCGATCTCCTTCCCCACGACCTCGGGCTCGATCTCGAACGCCAGCGCTTTGCGGACCGCCGTCTCTTCGATGTACTCGACTTTCAAAGGCAACCTCGTTCGTTGTTCGCCGGGAGAGGGCGGCCCTGTGAGGCCCGCCACGTTGCTGCCAACAAGACAGCATAACACCGCAGACGGAACGCCGGTCAACGCCGGCGCTCCGTCTCGCTCGTCGGATCATGCGGAAGGCGGGATTTGAACCCGCACGCCCTTTCGGGCACACGGTCCTAAGCCGTGCGCGTCTGCCGTTCCGCCACTTCCGCGCGGACGACACAGTGTAACCGGTTGCCCTCCCCGCGCCGTCCGTGCATAATCCCCCGGATGCATCAGACGGCGCAGGCGGCCGGCTTCGTCTTTACCCGCTCCAGGAGAGCGGGCCTCGGGATGGCATAGCCCGAGACGATCGGCCGCGTCACGAGGCCCGCTCCCGGAAGAACCGGGGCGGGCCTTTCGGCTTTCTGGGGAAGGAGCGGGTCATGGGGAACGGACGGGGATTGAGGGTCGCAATCCAGGGGGAGCGCGGCGCCTTCAGCAACGAGGCGGCAGTGGGGGCGCTCGGGCCCGAGATCGAGATCGTGCCCTGTCCGGGCTTCAACGAGCTGTTCGCCGCGGTCTCGGAAGGCAAGGCCGATCGCGCGCTCGTGCCGATCGAGAACTCGCTCCACGGGTCGATCCACGAGAACTACGACCGGTTGAAGACGAGCGTGCTCCACATCGTCGGGGAGACGCAGCTCCGAATCCGCCAGTGCCTGATCGCGCGGCCGGGAGCGACGCTGGCCATGATCCGCCGCGTCGCGTCGCATCCCGTGGCCCTCGCCCAGTGCCGTCGGTTCTTCGCGGAGCGGCCCCAGGTGGAGGCGGTCACCGCGTACGACACCGCGGGGGCCGTGCAGGACCTCCTCCGGGGTGGTCTGCAAACCCAGGCCGCGATCGCTTCCCGTCTCGCCGCCGAGCTCTACGGCGGGCAGGTCCTGATGGAGGGCATCGAGGACGATCCCGAGAACTACACGCGCTTCCTGATCCTCGCCCGCGACGCCGGCCCGATCGAGCAGGCGACCAAGACCTCCGTCGTCTTCGTCCTGGAGAACACCCCGGGTGTGCTCTACCGCGCCCTCGGCGCCTTCGCATCGCGGGGAGCGGACCTCTGCAAGATCGAGTCTCGCCCCCTCCGCGGCCATCCCTGGGAGTACTCGTTCTACCTCGACGTGCTCGGGGACCCGCGAGGCGCCGCGGGAGACGCGCTCGCCGAGCTCAAAGCCATGTCGCGCGAGATGCGGATCCTCGGCTCGTACCCCGAAGGGCTGGGAAAGCCGGCGTCCGCGTAGCGGCGCTTCGCGGAATCGATCGAGAGCACCCGCGCACCCGCTGGTCGGGGTGCGCACTCGTTGGTCGCCGGTGCGTCGGGAGATGCGGTGCAAGTGCGCGCGGGCGTGCGTGCCGGCTCCCGTGGTCGTCGGAACGCGCCTTGCAGATCCGAGAGCCGCCGTGACGTCCCGGCGAGATCGGAGGAGCTCATGACGGCTCGGGCGATCGGGTGCGCCGCCTTTCTCGTGCTGTTCGCAACGACGCTGCTGCCCGCTCAGGAGCCGGAGGCGCCGCCTCTGACGCCCCTGCCTTCCGGGGCGAGGGCGCGGCTCTCGACGACCACCTTGCCCGGCATGCTCCACGGCTACGTCGTGCGCAGCGATGCGAAGTCGGTCACCTTCCTCGTCGAGAACGGGGGAGAGCAAACGGTCAGCGTCTCGAACCTGACGCGCCTGGACATCTCCGTCGCCAGGAAGCGGCAGATGCTGAAGGGGGCGATCATCGGCACGGTGCTCGGCTTCGGCCTCGGATTCGCGTTCGACGTCGATCCCCAGGACTGCGGCTACTACTCCGACAACTTCTGCTCCCGGGGCGAGGCGCTGGCGGGCGCGACACTCGTTGGCGCCGGCATGGGCGCCCTCATCGGTACGTTCTTCCACAGCGATCGCTGGTCGCCGGTGGATCTCGGTGCGTGGCGGCGCAGCTCGGCTCCCTCGGTGAGCACCGCTCGCCTCGGCCCGACCGTGGGCTTCACCGTCCGCTTCTGATGCTCGGTCCAGACGCGCCAGCCCGCTCTATCGAATGTGGAACTTCTCCTTGACCACCCGGCCGTCCTTGCTGCGGCAGCGGTACCACGCGGAGACGTCGTTCAACGGGACCCAGCGGCGCTCCTCCTTGCGGTAGTGCCAGTCCTTCTCGACCTGGTAGAAGACCTGGAGGGCGCGCGCCTCCAGGATGTTGGTGATCTCGTTGTCGTGGTGGTTGGCCTCGTCGTGGTCGGTGATGGCGCGCTGGCCCATCTCCGAGTAGAGCAGGTTCAGGTCCTGCAGCAGGCTGTCGAGCCCGGGCTCGATCGCGCGGACCTTGAGCCCCAGCCGCCGCGCCTCCCGGCTCGTGATCGGGTACTGGTGCGCCGGATACGAGGAATTCAGCCGGCGGCTGATCCGCTCCGCGCGCTTCTGGTCGCGCATATGGTAGCCGAGGATCTCGCGGCAGAGCATCAGCGAGAGGCTGCTCGCGCGGTCGAGCGCGCCGATGACCAGGGGGTGCAGGTACTTGTAGAACTCCTGGTACGGGTTCACGCCGCCGCCCCGCCGGTTCACCGTCTCCTTCCAGAGCCGGATGACGCGGTCCACCTCGTCGTTGCTCACCGGCACGAGGTTGTTCGTGTGGTCGAGGGGCGAGAGATCGTGCTCGAGCGACGTGTCCACCGCGGTCAGGTAGGAGAGCGGACCCATCGCGATCGTGTCCGCTCCGAGGGCGAGCATGGTGGCGGCGGAGGCGCAGTTGAGGGGGGCGAGGACGGTCAGGCGCTTCGCGTACTGACGCAGCAGGTGGATCATGCGGAGGGCGGCCATCCCGCTTCCGCCGTCCGACTTCACGAGGAGCGTGATCGCGGGCTGCGGTCCCGAGGCCTCCAGCAGCTCGTGCAGCGCCATCACGTCGTTGTCGCAAACCGAGCCGCTGGTGGACGTCCAGTAGGTGATGAAGGTGCCGTCCGCGCGTTTCTGGATCTGCTCGACGAGCTTCTGGGTCTTGTCGAAGAGCAGGGGCGGCGTCTTCACTCGCCGCCGCGAGCGGGGGCCGGTCCGCAGGGCGCGAGCGAGGGCCATCGCCCGAACTTTACCTCAAGCGAGGGGCGCGATGCAGGACGGGTCGTCGAACTTCGCGTTGTTGACCGCGAAGCCCACGCGGTAGGCGGTGAGCGCGGGAGCGGGGAAGGACCGGAGGAGCGGCTGCAGCTCCGCCGGCGTCCGCTTCGCAGGATCGAGCCACGCCGCCGCGTCCTCCGGACCGAGCATGACCGGCATGCGGTCGTGGATGGGGGCGACCACCGCGTTGGGCCGCGTGGTGAGGAGCGTGCACGTCCCGCGGCCATCGGGCGGGACCGACGGCTCCCATAGCCCGGCGATGGCGAACGGCCGGCCGTCGGCGCGACGAAGGTACCAGGGCTGGCGCTTCTTGCCGGTCCCCTCCCATTCGAAGAACCCGCTGGCGAGGACCAGGCAGCGCCGCTCCGCGAAGGCCTCGCGGAAGGACCCGCGCGCGGCCGCCGTCTCCGCCCGCGCGTTGATGAACGGCCGATCGCCCTCCAGCGCGCCCGGCGCCCGCAGCCCCCAGGTGAGCTCCGACGCGCGGCGGGCGCCGTCCGCCTCCAGCCGCACGACGGCCACTGGCTGCGAAGGAGCGATGTTGTACCGCGGCGACAACGCGGGCGCGCCGTCCAGCCCGAAGAGCTCCGCGACTTTCTCGCCGGAAGCCGTCAGGGTGAACCGCCCGCACATGTCTTTCGATCCTACCTCGCGGGATCGCCGCCGGCCTTCGCCCGCCTCTCCGCGAGCAGCAGGTCCACGACCCGCCCGTAGCTCTGGATCCCCGCGGGCTGGCCCTGGGTCTTCAGGTAGGCGTCGTTGACCTTCTCGCCGGCCTCCTGGACCGGGCCCTCGTAGCGCTCGGCCCAGGCCTTGAGGGCGAGGATGTCCCGCCGGACGCCGGGCGAGCGCATCTTCTCTATATAGTCGGCGGCCGGGCGCCGGACCCGCGAGAGCGCGTTCTGCACGTACAGGCTGGCGCTCAGGAGGCCCGAGTACCGAAAGTCGGGCTCGGCATGCAGCCGGCAGGCGAGGTAGCCGAGGTAGTTCGCCTCGTCCTCCCGGGCAAACCCCCGCTGGTGGGCGATCTCGTGGCTGGCCGCGAACGGCAGGTCCGGGTCGGGCAGCGTGGCGTTTACGTTGGCTTCTCCGGTGAACGGGCTGTAGATGCCCGAGATTCCCGCGTACGACGCGAGCGGCGAAAGCAGGAGGAACTTCGGGCGGAGGCTCGGCCCGGCCAGGAACGCGTACACCCGCTCGGCCTCGCGGAATCCCTCGGGGGCCAGGCCTAACGCCCCGTCCCGTCCCGCGCGGAGCCGCATCACCCCCGCGCCGTCCTCCTGCACGAGGGCTCGCGCGGCGTTCGCCTCGTCGGCGAGCGACCGCGAGAGGCTCTCGAGCTCGTCCGCGGAGGCCGGCGACGTGTCGAGCCCGGCCGACGTCCCGAACGGCTCGCGGCTGTAGTTCAGGCCCCATAGCAGCAGGAACGCCCAGTAGACGACGGCGGCGGCGAGCGACAAGCCGGCAAGCACGGACGTCAACCGCTGCCAGAAAGGCCTTGGGCGCGTGAGGGTTCGCGTGATAAGGGTCAAAGAGAGGGCGGCGAGGGCGAGGAGCAGCGTTTCGCCCAGAGGAACAGCGGTCCTGGCCGTTAGGCATCCCAAGACGAGCTGCACGGCCGGGAAGACGCGTCGCGAGTACAGCCTTTCGACGACGTCGGGATGCGCAGCCGACACGAGCTGCAGCGCGATGCCTAACACGAGCGCCACGATCCCCGCAGCGAGCCGTCGACGGGTATCGAAAGGTCTCGAAAAAAGGCTATTTGGACGGTGGAAATAGGCTTGCCATCCGCCCACCGGTTGAACACAATACGACGACTCGGACCCGAAAGTCCTGGCCTCGCCCTCCAAGGGCCGATACGAGGCAGGCGGGAGGAAACATGCAGATCATGAGCGACGCCCTCCGCCACATCGGAGAGCTCGGCTGGAGCGCGTTCCAGTCCATCAATCGTCTTATCCCTGAGTCGGAGTCGCCGCGGCCGGATTGGGCGCCCGGCCCTCTGCTCAAGAGCCACCAGCGCACGAACCCGCCACTCGGCTTCCCGCGCAAGACGGACTCGCTCTGTCCGAAGTGCGTGGTCAAGACGCGCAACGAGATCATCCGCGGCGAGCGTGACATCTCCGTCCTCGTCAACGGCCATGAGGGAGAAATCCCGGCCATGCTCGTCGAGGAGGACGGGAAGGTCTTCATCCGCAAGTCCTGCGACAAGCACGGGGCATTCGAGGACATCCTCTCCATCGACGCGGAGTGGAGCCGCACGATCGAGCGCCGGTACCCGGGCCGCGATTTCGCGACGCTGGGCGACGAGCTCATCCACCGCCACGGCACGTCCAACATCCGCTACGGCCGCGGCGCGGTCCTCACCATCGACCTCACGAACCGCTGCAACATGATGTGCAACCCCTGCTTCATGGACGCGAACCAGGTCGGCTACGTGCACGAGCTGACCATGGACGAGATCAAGAAGATCCTCGACGACTCGGTCTCCTTCAAGCCGCGCCGTCAGATGTCGGTGCAGTTCTCCGGCGGCGAGCCGACGCTCTCCCCGCACTTCCTCGAGGCCTGCTCCTACGCGAAGAAGGTCGGGTACTACCAGGTGCAGGCGGCCACGAACGGCCTGCGCTTCGCGCTCGAGCCGGAGTTCGCGTTCCAGGCCAAGGAGGCGGGCTTCGACATGGCCTACCTCCAGTTCGACGGCGTGACGAACGAGAGCAACTCCCACCGCCACATCTCGAACCTCTTCGACGCGAAGCAGCTCGCCATCGAGAACCTCTACAAGGCCGGGATCTCGATCACTCCGGTGACGACGGTCGTGAACACGGTGAACGAGAAGGGAGTCGGCCCGCTCCTCGAGTTCGTGATCCAGAACTCGGACAAGAACATGGGCGGGATCAGCTTCCAGCCCGTGAGCTTCACCGGCCGCGACGAGGACATCACCGACGAGGACCGCCACCGCCAGCGCTACACGATCTCGCACCTCGCGCACGAGTTCGCCCGGTACTTCGAGGGCAGGATCGACCCCTACCGCGACTGGTTCCCGCTCGGCTCCGCGGGTGCTTTCGCCTCGCTCGCCGACCACCTCCGCGGGCCCGAGGTGCAGTTCGGAGGGCTCAGCTGCTCCTGCCATCCCAACTGCGGCAGCGCGGTGATGATGATGGTGAACGACAGGACGAAGGCCTGGGCGCCGCTCTCCGCGTTCTTAAACCTCGACCGCTTCATGCAGGACATCCGGACGATCGTGGATACCGCGCGCGGCCGGACGCTCAGCCTCACCCAGATCGGCCTCTCCTTCCTGCGCAACTACGACCAGTCCAAGGCCCCCGCGGGCCTCACCATCGAGAAGCTGCTGAAGCTCGTGAACCGCCGGATGGGCGGCGCCTTCACGCACGGGCAACAGCCGCCGCAGGAGGAGTGGAAGCTGCTCTGGATCGGCGGGATGTGGTTCCAGGACCTCTGGACCTACGACTTCCGCCGAACGGAGATGTGCGTCATCCCCTACGCCACGCAGGAGGGCGAGATCTCCTTCTGCGCCTACAACACCGGCGTGGGCTGGCGCCAGATCGTCGAGAACATGCACATGGTGGCCACCACCAAGGATTGGTTCGCCCAGAAGGGCCGCCACCCGATCTACGCGGGCAACCGTCCCATCCCGCTGCCCAAAACCCTCAAGCGGCAGCTTCCGGTCATCGTGGACAATGGCAACGGCAACGGGAACGGGAACGGACACGCACACGGAGACGAGAAGTCCGCCACCAGCGGCTGCGGCACCGGATGCGGCTGCTCGCACTGAGCGAGCGCCTTCCATGCGGCTACTTCTCGTACAGCCCCCTCAGGGGACTCGCTTCGGCCTGAGCCGGATCCTGACCGGCGAGCCCCTGGGGCTGGAATGCGTGGGGGGCGCGGTGCGCTCCCGTGGCTACGACGTCGAGCTCATCGACATGCGCCTCGACACCTGGGAGAGCCTGGACCGCGCGCTCGACGATCCCCCCGCCGCCCTCGGTGTCAGCTGCGCCTTCACCACCGACGTGTATCCGACCTACGAGATCGCTCGCTTCGTGAAGGAGCGCTGGCCCGGGCTTCCCATCATGGTCGGGGGGCACCACGCGTCGCTCGTCCCCGACGACTTCCTCTATCCCGGCTCCCACGTGGACGCAATCGCCGTGGGGGAGGGGGAGATGACGGGGATCGGGGTCATGGACGCTCTTCGAGAGCGCCGCTCGCTGGAGTCCGTTCCCGGAGTGCTCACCCTCGCCAACAAGGGGAACGGGTTCCTCGAGCGACCGTTCTCGCGCGAGCTCGACGAGCTGCCAGAGCCCGACCGCACGCTGAGCGCGCGCTACCGCAGGTGGTACCACCACGGCCCCAATCCTCGGGCGGCCTACGTCGAAACCTCGCGGGGCTGTCCCTTCGACTGCAACTTCTGCAGCGTCTGGGTCTTCTACAACCGGAGGGCGGGCCGGCGCTCGCCCGCGGCCATCTGCCGCGAGCTCGAGCGGATGCCGGAAGAGACGGTGATGTTCACGGACGACATCGCCTTCCTGAACTACGAGTCCTACAAGGAGCTGGGGGAGCGGATCAAGGCCTCGGGAATGAAGAAGAACTTCTCCTGCGAGACCCGCTGCGATCTCGTGGTGAAGTACCGGGACCTCTTCGCCAAGTGGAAGGAGATCGGCCTCAACTCCATCTTCCTGGGCGTCGAGAAGGTCGACGACGACGGCCTGGCGGCGATCCGGAAACGGATGAAGGGCGGGTCGAACACCAGCGTGGAGGCCATCCGTACCCTTCGTGACGTGGGCATCAAGCCCATGACCATCTTCATCACCGACCCCCAGTGGGGCGAGGAAGACTTCGATCGGCTGGAGGCCTTCATCGACGGCATGGAGCTTCCCTCCACCGCCTACACGATCATGACGCCCCTGCCGGGCACGGAGATGTACAACCAGCGCAAGCACGAGATCGTGAACCACGACTACGGCTACTACGACGTGGTCCACACCGTGATGCCGACCAGGCTGCCGCTCGAGCGTTTCTACGAGCGCTTCGCCAACCTCTACACGCGCACGACGCGGGAGATCCGGCCGACCTGGACGATGGCCCGCCAGGCGGCGAAGATGGCGCTCCAGGGCGATCTGTGGGTGATCCGGAAGACCTACGGCGCGGCCAAGGAGATGCGCGATCCCAAGGCCTACCTCAAGGGGCCGATCCGGGTGCGCGCGCCGCATCGCGATCCCCCTTCGACTCCGATGGCGGGGGTGTCGGGCGGCCGTCCTGCGGCGGAGGTCGGTTCTCCCGGAGGCTGATCGCTCCTCCGGCCGCCTTCAGGGATAGCCGATCGCGAAGGTCACGAGCACGTCGCCCTCGCGGCGTATACCGAGGTTCGCGCTGACCGGCCCCACCCTAGTCGGGTAGTAGAGGCCCAGGCCGAAGCCGTACGGCAGGCCGCGCGCGGAGATCTCGCTTCGGCTCTCCCATACGCCACCCGCGCCGGCACGCCCCACCACGCGCAGGTTCTTGATCAGCCGATAGCGGACGCTCAGGGACGCCGCGAGCGCCTGGGCGCCCCAGAGCTCGTCGATGTGGTACCCGGGGAGGAGCACGGGCCCACCCAGGCGGAAGAGCTCGTAGGGCGGCAACGGGTGGCCGGAGAGGCCCGCGAAGCCGTCGAGCTGCAGCGTGACGCGCTCCGCGAGGGGAATCGCCGCCCGCGTCCCGAGCTCGGTCTTCCAGTACTCGAACGACGCCCCGAGATCGGGAAGGCTCCAGTCGCCCTTGAGCGCGACGCGGAGCTGGCGCGTGGGGTACTGCCGGTCGTCGAGCGCGTCCACGACGCCGCCGACCTCGAGCGTCCGCACCTCGTCCTTGGCGGGGGCGAAGTCGAGCCCCGCCTCCTCGATCGTGGTGACGCTTCCCAGCCGCAGCGCCGCCTCGAAGGCCCAGCTGCGCTTGATGGCCCTCTGCAGGGCGAGCCGCACATCGTCGCGGCGGAAACGCGCGCGGTTCACCTCCTCTCCGTCCACGAAGAACCGCGGCTTGTCGTTCAGGCTGCGCGCCGCGATCTCGTAGCCGAGGGCCGTGGAGACCAGCCGGTCGCTGAGGATCCGCGCCCCCACTCCCGACTCGCCCTCGCTCGCCACCGCGACGATCTCCGTCTGCTCCCCGAACCCGAGCGTATTGAGGTTGCGGAGCTTCACGATCCCGCGCGCGCGGACGTCCTCGTCGTAGCGCGCCCCCACCTCGATGCGGTTGCGCGCGCCTTCGCGCACGCGCAGCACGATCCGAAGCCCGTCTCCCGCGGGCTCGAGGTCCAGCCACACGAAGTCGAAGAACCCGATGGCGCTGACCTTGTCGAGCGCCTTCAGGCCCTTCTTGAGGTCGAAGGGAGGGCCCACCGGGACGTTGAACGTCCGGCGGATGAGGCGCTCCGAGTACCGCTCGTTGCCCACGACCTTGATATCCGCGATCGGCGTGCCGTCGAGCGTGCGCGCGGCCGGCGGCCGCTCGGGCGGAGCACGGCGGGCCGCCTCGCCGAGACGCGCGCGAATCTCTGGCACGGCCGCCCGTCCCGCCTCCCGGCCCTTCTCGATCAGGCTATCGAAGCCCGTGTAATCGTTGAACCCGTGCGCGCCGAGGTCGGGGTGGACGACGACGTCGGGCTCGGCCTTGAACTCCAGGTTGGCCCGGTCCGTGAGGAGGTTGCTGGCCTGGGCGGCGACGCCGAAGGCGCTGCGGTAGTCGCGGGCCTCGAGCGGCGGGCTCGTGATGTCCACCGCCACCACCACGTCCGCGCCGAACTGGCGCGCCTCGTCCACGGGCAGGTTGTCCACGATGCCCCCGTCCACGAGGGGGCGGCCCTCCCATTCGACCGGCGGGAAGAGGAGCGGGAACGACATGCTCGCCCTCGCCGCCCGCGCGAGGTTGCCTCTCGCGAGGACGACGCGCTCGCCGTTGTCGAGGGCCGTGGCCACGGCGCGGAACGGCCGGGGCAGCTTCGAGAAGTCGCCGTCGACCGCGTAGCCGGCGGGGGCGAGGGTCTCGATGAGGAAGCGGTTGATGCGGTACTCGGCGAGGAGGCCGCCGGGGAGGCGCAGGTCCCAGAAGTCGAAGCCGAGACCCAGGATCGTGCGGAACTGGTCCTCGCGTCGGACCACGGGGATGAGCCGGCGGTCGGGCAGGCCGCTGAAGATGGCGTTCCAGTCGAGGGACCTCACGACCGCCTCGAGCTCGCGGCCCGAGCGGCCGCTGGCGTAGATGGCTCCGATGACGGCGCCGATGCTCGTCCCCGCGACCGCGTCCACGGGGATCCCCTCCTCCTCGAGGGCCTGCAGCACGCCGACGTGGGCGATCCCGCGCGCCCCCCCTCCGGAGAGCGCGACCGCGACACGCGGCCGCGCCGAGGAGGCAGGCTCCTCGGGGCGTGCGACAGGGGCGGCCAGGACTCCGGCGAGGCCGAGGACGACGAGCGTACGGGTCAAGACCGCCCCTTCAGGGCGTGCGGCTCAGGCGGGGACGGCCGCCCTGCGGCCGCGCGCGGCCGCCACGAGGCCCCCGACGATCATTCCCATCACGACCGTGTGCGCCATCCACACCGTGAGCTGCGGCACGACGCCGATGAGCAGCCACTTGGGAAGGACCGCCATCTCCGGGAAGTTCGGGGGAGAGACGTCGTAGTGGGTGCCCCAGTTGCCGAGCATCGCCGCGAGCATGACGAGGATCACCGGGATGCGGGCGGCGAGGCCGTAGGCGACGAGCACGCGCCCAAGGGCGGGCCAGCCCTTCATGGCGATCACGATGCCGACGAGCGAGACGACGGCGAGCACCGCGAGCTGGCCGGTGAAGGGCACGCCCGCCTTCTGGGCCCCGACCACGGGCACGAGGATGACGAGGAGGGCGAGCACGCCGAAGCCGATCGCGCGGCCCGCGCCCGCCGGCGCCTCGCCCCGGTCGATGAGCTTCCACGCGAACCAGGCCCCGAAGACGAAGACGAGCCAGGTGATACCGACGAGGGCCCCGCCACCGCCCGCCTCCTTGTTGAACAGCCGCGGCGACCATCCCTGCAGCTCGCCCACGAGCCGCAGCAGGGTGACGGCGAGGGTGACGATCGAAGGAACGAGGATCAGGTCACGCACGGAGGTCGAGTTTCTGTCGGGCATCGTGCCTCCTGATGGCAGAGGGCGTAACTCATATCACGCCGGACGGGCGGCGGCCACGGCCGGCTCAGACGGTCACGGCGCTCCGGCGCGCGCGGATGGCGGCGACGATCCCGCCGCAGATCATCCCGATCACCACCGTGAACGCCATCCAGCCGGTGAGCTGGGGGACGACGCCGATCAGGAGCCACTTCTGGAGGACACCCATCGGCGGCAGCTCCGGAGGGGCTGCGTCGTAGTGGGTTCCCCAGTTGCCGAGCATCGCCACGAGCATGACGAGCATCACGGGAATCCGGGCGGCGAGGCCGTAGGCGACGAGCACGCGTCCGAGCGCAGGCCAGCCCTTCATCGCGACGAAGATGGCGACGAGGGCGGCGACGGAGAACACCCCGAGCTGGGCCACCGGCGGCAACCCCATGCGGTTGATCGCGAAGCCGAGTGCCACGAACACGGCGAGCACCCCGAGGCCGTAGCCGAGGGGACGAAACGACGCTGCCGGAGCGTGACCCAGGTCGATCAGCTTCCAGGCGAACCAGGCCCCGAATACGAAGACGAGCCAGGCGATTCCCACGATGGCCCCTCCGCCGCCGGGCTCCCGGTTGAACAGGCGGGGCGACCATCCCTGCAGCTCGCCGACGAGCCGCAGGAGGGTGACAGCCAGGGTAATGACGGCGGGGACGAGGATGAGCTGCCGGACGGGTACGGCTTCCTTGTCGGGCATAGAGAGCCTCCTATCCGTGGAAGCCGAAGTCATATCACGCCGGAGGGCCGGTTCAGCCCTTTTTCATCGTCGACGTCGGCGGCGGGGTCCGAGTAAGCCGAGCGGCTCGCTTCGCGACGGAAGCGTATACTCGCCGCCCGGAGGAGAACCCGTATGGCGTCAGGCGGCTGGAGCCGTGGCCCCATCGACATCGGCGGCGGCAGGACCTTCCGGATACCCCCCATCGGACGGCCGCCCGCGGCGCGCGTGAGGATCGTGCTCGTCGTGGCTGCGGTGCTGATCCTGGCGCTCACCGGCTACTACCAGATAGAGCCCGACGAGGTGGGCGTCATCCAGCGCTTCGGCAAGTACGTCCGCACGTCCGATCCCGGACCGCACATCAAGCTGCCCTTCGGGGTGGAGACCGTGACGAAGGTTCCCGTCCAGCGGCAACTCAAGGAGGAGTTCGGGTTCCGCACCCTGCGGCCCGGCGTCCGGTCCGAGTTCGCTCCCCCCACCGCCGAGACCACGGGGGAGTCGGGGATGCTCACCGGCGACCTCAACGTGGCCGTGGTCGAGTGGATCGTCCAGTACCGTATCCGGGACGCGCGCCAGTACCTCTTCCACGTCCGGAACGTGCAGCACACCTTCCGGGACATGGCGGAGGCGTCGATGCGCCAGGTCGTGGGCGATCACAGTGTCGATGAAGTCCTGACCACGGGCCGGGAGGCGATCGCCGAGGACGCCAAGCAGGAGCTGCAGCGGCTCTGCGACCTCTACGGCAGCGGTATCGAGGTCCAGCAGCTCGTGCTCCAGGACGTGAACCCCCCGGACGCCGTGAAGCCCGCGTTCAACGAGGTGAACCAGGCGATACAGGAGAAGGAGCGCGCGATCAACGATGCCTGGGCCGACTACAACAAGGAAGTGCCGAAGGCGAAGGGCGAGGCGGAGCAGGCGGTGCGCGCGGCCGAAGGCTACGCCCTCGAGCGGGTGAACAACGCGGAAGGCGACGCCAAGCGCTTCGACGCCCTCTACGAGGAGTACCGAAAGGCCCCGGCGGTGACGCGCAAGCGCATCTACCTCGAGACGATGCGAGAGCTCCTGCCCAGGATGGGGCGCAAGCTGGTCCTCGACGACAAGGCCAAGGGGATCCTTCCCCTGTTTCAGCTCGGGGAGACGAAGGAGGTGAAGCCGTGAGGAGCGCCGCCGGGAGTATCGCGATCCTCGTCGTCCTCGTCCTCGTCTTCTCCTCCGCCTACACGGTCTCGGAGACGGAGCAGGTGATCCTCACCCAGTTCGGCAAGCCGGTGGGGGGGCTCGTCACGGAGCCCGGGCTCCATTTCAAGGTGCCCTTCGTCCAGGATGTCCACCGGTTCGACAAGCGCTGGCTCGAGTTCGACGGCGACCCCAACCAGATCCCTACGAAGGACAAGAAGTACATCTGGGTCGAGACCTACGCCCGCTGGCGCATCGCGGATCCCCTGCGCTTCTTCCAGGCGGTCCAGGACGAGCGCGGAGGCCAGAGCCGCCTCGACGACATCGTGGACGGGGAGACCCGCAACGCGGTGGCCTCCTTCGACCTCATCGAGATCGTGCGCTCGAGCAACCGCGAGTTCCAGGTCAGCGAGGAGCTCGCGGGCATCGGCTCCGCGGAGGCGATGGCGAAGATCAGCACCGGCCGCAGCGAGATCGCGCAGATCGTGCTCAAGAAGGCGGCGGCGATCACCCCCCAGTTCGGGATCGAGCTCGAGGACGTGCGCCTGAAGCGCATCAACTACGTGGAGAGCGTGCAGCAGAAGGTCTTCGAGCGGATGATCTCCGAGCGCAAGCGGATCGCCGAACGCAGCCGGTCCGAGGGGCAGGGCCGGGCCGCGGAGATCCGCGGCCAGAAGGAGCGGGACATCCTCGGGGCGACGTCGCTCGGCTACAAGACGGCCCAGCAGGTCAAGGGCGAGGCCGATGCCAAGGCCACCGCGATCTACTCGAAGGCGTACGGCAAGGATCCGGAGCTCTACCAGTTCCTGAAGACCATGGAGACGCTCTCGAGCAGTCTCGACGAGAAGGCGTGGCTCATCCTCTCGACGGATTCGGAGCTGTTCCGGTACTTCAAAGCGCCGTGAGACGTCCCTCGCTCAGCCCGCCGGCGGGGTGAAGCGCCAAGCCAAGGCAACACACCGAAGACGTATTCTGCTAAGATCCGACCCACTTTTTGTGAACAAGTGGCGGGTTTGGCAGTTCAAGCTCGGGCGCCCTATCGCGGAGGGCGGGCCGAGGTCCTTCGCTGCAAACCGCGCGGCAGTCACCCCAACCGCCGCTGAAAGGGCCTACGCATGAACCGCAGCACTTTCGCGTTTGCCGGCCTGCTGAGCCTCGCTTTTGCCGGCGGCACCGTCGCCGCCCAGGACGTCGAATCGAAAGCGCCGGAGAAGCCGCTGTCGAAGCCCATCGGTCGACCCGTCGAGCGGACGATGAGGAGCGGTGGGAGCACCACGATCGATCTGCGTGCCCTGCCGTTCCGGCCCCGGCGCGAGCGCGAGCGCCCCGAACGTGAGGAGCCACCGCTCAACCCGGTGGAGCTGCCGGGCGCACCGCCGCCCACGGCGCTCGTGCGGCCGACCACCGAAGCTCCCGCGCCGGCGCCGATCCTCGACTTCGACGGCCTCGACCGCGAGTTCTGGGGAGCCGGCAGCCCGCCCGACCCCAACGGCGACGCCGGGCCCAACCACTACATCCAGTCGGTCAACACCTCCGTCGGCATCTACAGCAAGGCCGACGGCTCCCTGATCACGGCCTTCACGTTCGACACCCTCATGAGCCAGGGCAACTTCGGCAACCAGTGCGACACGGAGAACTTCGGCGATCCCGTCGTGCTCTACGACACCTTCGAGGACCGCTGGGTGATCACGGACTTCGCGTTCACGCTCGACGGTGGGGGCAATGTCAATCCACCGGAGGCGTTCCAGTGC